>NZ_NFIB01000028.1:0-42808 GCF_002159385.1 Flavonifractor sp. An52 | reverse complement strand
TGGGCGGCCGTTTTTCGTGGGAATCCGCCCCTTTTGCCGAGGAAACGGATTGCCACGCCAGTGTGCGCACTGGCTCGCAATGACAGGCTTGTGCAAAACAGCTATTTTGCAACAGGCCCGCTTTTCGTTTGTTAGTTCAGGAAATCCTTCAGCTTCTTGGAGCGGGAAGGATGACGCAGTTTACGCAGGGCCTTGGCCTCGATCTGACGGATACGCTCACGGGTGACCTTGAATTCCTTGCCCACTTCCTCCAGGGTGCGGGTGCGGCCGTCCTCGATACCGAAGCGCAGCTTGAGCACCTTCTCCTCACGCTCGGTGAGGGTACCCAACACGGAGACCAGCTGCTCCTTCAGCAGGGTGAAGGAAGCAGCCTCAGAGGGCTCGGAGGCGTCCTCGTCGGGGATGAAGTCGCCCAGGTGGGAATCCTCCTCCTCGCCGATGGGGGTCTCCAGAGAGACGGGCTCCTGGGCAATCTTCAGGATCTCCCTTACCTTGTCTACCGGCATATTCATCTCCTCGGAGATCTCCTCGGGGGTGGGATCGTGGCCCAGCTCCTGGAGAAGCTGACGGGAGACACGGATGACCTTGTTGATGGTCTCTACCATATGGACGGGGATACGGATGGTACGGGCCTGATCGGCAATGGCCCGGGTAATGGCCTGACGGATCCACCAGGTGGCGTAGGTGGAGAACTTGTAGCCCTTGGTGTAGTCAAACTTCTCCACGGCCTTGATGAGACCCAGGTTGCCCTCCTGGATCAGGTCCAAGAAGAGCATACCGCGGCCCACATACCGCTTGGCGATGGATACCACCAGACGGAGGTTGGCCTCGGCAAGGCGCTGCTTGGCCGCCTCGCCACGCTTCACCAGACGGCGAAGCTCCTTGATGTCGTCCTCAGACAGGGCGATCTCCTCGCCGGCCTCCTTGGCCCGCTCCATATCCTCCAGCTGCTCCTTGGCAGCGTCACCGGCGCCCATATCCTGGGCCAGCTGGACCTCCTCATCGGGGGTGAGCAGGTTGACTTTGCCGATCTCCTTCAGATACATACGGACCGGATCGTCAATGCCGAAGGAGTCCACCAGAGTGTTGGGGTCTACGATCTCCTCTTCAGGCAGGTCTTCGATTTCGTTGAGCTCCTCCAGAGGAGGCATGGTGTCGTCGGCCAGCTCGGGCAGATAGTCGTCGCCTACCGTGTCGATGCCCAGGTTCTCCAGGGTATCGTAGATCTTGTCCATCTGCTCGCTTTCCAGATCCAGGTTCTCCAGCACGTCCATCAGTTCGCTGGAGGAGAGCTTGCCGTTTTTCTTGCCGCGCTCGATCAGCTCCGCCAGTTTTTCGGCGCCCTGGACGCCTTCCACCACCTTCATGACCTCGATCTTGCCCTGCTCCATCTTCTTCGCGTTGTCGCGGGCCAGCTTGGCCTGATCCTCCAGGGTCAGGGTGAGCTCTTTTTTACCGGTGGTCTTCTTTTCACTCATGCGGTTGTCCTCCATATGATTTTTTCTCTCTGAATTTATCCCGGGCTGCCAGCAAAGGGTCCAGCCCGACGCCGCCCCGCTTGGCGGCTTCTGTCTCGATAATCTCTAAGTAGTCATGCAGCGCCTGGCTGCGATTGGAACGGGTCTCCGGCTGCTCCAGAATCCCGGTGATGTGGCTCATCTCCTCCGGGGCCAGCGATCCGGACAGCGCGCCCAGTTGTAAGCTGAGCCCTTGGCTGTGCCGCTGCTTGAGCAGCACATAGAGCTTGGCCAGCAGGGGAGAGGAGAACTGGGACGGGTCCAGCCCATCTGTCTCGGGCAGCAGGCCTGGGTCCAGCAGCAGCAAGCGGATCACACCCTCCTCCGCGCGAGCGGAGCGGATATTCTCATAGTGCAGCTGTCTGGATTTGGGCTGGAGCTGAACGGCGGGGGTCAGGTCCTTTTTTGCCTGGACTTTTCTGGCCCGCCAGGCCCGGTCCTTTCGGTAGCGGGCTACCTCCTGGGCCATGGCGGTTCCGGAAATACCGGCTGCTGCTGCTGCTTTATTGCCGTAGATTTCCCGCTCAATAGGGCTTTGAAGGGCGGCGATGGTGGCCACAGCTTCCTTTAGATAGGCCAGCCTGCCCTCTTCGCTTGACAGGTCATGTTTTGCCTGCAGGCTGTCCAGCCGGTAGTCGTTTTGTCCGGCGCTGCCATTGAGGCACTTCTCAAAAGCGGCAGGACCAAACTTTTTAACGAAATCATCCGGGTCCTGTTTGATGGGCTTGCCCTCGGCATCAAAAGCGTTGGGCAACTGAAGTACCCGGACGGTGAGGTTGGCGTTTTTCAAAATGTTAAGCACCCGGTCGGTGGACTGCTTGCCGGCGGCATCATTGTCGTAGCAGAGCACCAGTTCCTTGGTGTACCGGGCCAAAATGCGGGCGTGCTCCTCAGTGAGGGCGGTTCCCATGGTGGCAACCACATTATCAAAGCCCGCCTGGTGCAGGGTGATCACGTCGATGTTGCCCTCCACCAGAATCAGGTTGGGCCGCTTGGTGTTCTTGGCGAAGTTGAGGGCGTAAATGAGACGGCCTTTTTTGAAGAGCACCGTCTCCGGAGTGTTCAGGTACTTGGCGCCCTCCAGTCCGGGGAGCAGGCGGCTGGTGAAGCCCACCACCTCGCCCCGCACATCAATGACCGGGAGCATAAGCCGGGACCGGAACTTGTCATAGATGCCGCCGTTCTTTCCGGCTACTGCCAGACCGGCGTCAATCAGATCCATTTTGGTGTAGCCCTTGGCGGTCATGGCCTTTGTGAGGGCATCCCACTGATCTGGCGCGGCCCCCAAACCAAACCGGGTAGCGGTGCGGGGAGAGATCTGCCGTTGGGCGATATAGTCCCGCACCTGCTGGCCGCCGGGACCAATGAGATAGTCGTGGTAGAAACGGGCTGCGTCTTTGGACAGCTCCAGCAGTCGGGACCGCTTTTTGCGATAGGCCTCGTTTTCTCCGGCCTCCGGCACCTCAAGACCTGCCCGCTTGGCCAGCAGCTTTACCGCGTCCAAAAAGGGGAGATTCTCCATCTCCATAACAAAGGAAATTACGCCGCCACCCTTGCCGCAGCCGAAGCAGTGGTAGATCTGCTTATCGGGAGAGACGGAGAAGGAGGGGGTCTTTTCGTTGTGGAAAGGGCACAGGCCCCACAGGTTGTTTCCCTTTTTCGTGAGGTGGACATAGGAAGAGACCACGTCGGCAATGTCGCTGCGGGCCACCAGATCGTCAATGAATTGTTCTGGTATCGCCACAGGCATCCTCCTTCCGACTATCTTTTCCAATCAATGCCAATCTCATACGCTGGTATATGTAAAGTTAAATAACCTTACGGCATAAACGCCTTTAAAAGCATTTATACTCTAATGGTGTAAGCATAAATCACTTTACGCTCCAGGACTTCGGGATGAAAGCGTCGCTGAACTGGTCCACGGCATATTTATCGGTCATGCCGGAGATATAGTCGCATACGGCGCGCTCTACGCCCTCCTCCACCCGGATGTCCTGATATTCCGGAGGCAGCTTGTCCGGGTCCTTCACATAGTACTCAAACAGGCGGCGGATCATGTCCTGGGCCTTCCCCTCTTCACCCTTGGCTACCGGGCTGCGGTAGACATATTCAAACATGAACTCCCGCAGTTCATTCATAGCGTCCCGGCAGGCGGGGGACTGGACAATGTCATTCTTCCCGGCGGACTGGGTGATGATGTCCACCGTCAGAGTGTTGATTCGCTCAGAGTGGGTGAAGCCCAGTACCTGGGAGACCGAGAGGGGCAGGTCCATGGGATAGATGATCTTGCCCCGCATGGCGTCGTCAATGTCGTGGTTGATGTAGGCGATCTTGTCGGCCAGCCGCAGCAGACGGCCCTCCAGGGTCTCGGCCTGGTCGGGGCCGGTGTGGCAGAGAATGCCACGGCGCACCTCGTAGGTCAGGTTGAGTCCCTCGCCGTCCCGTTCCAGACGGTCCACCACCCGAAGAGACTGCTCGTTATGGGCAAAGCCTCCGGGCATGATCTCATTGAGGACCCGCTCTCCGGCGTGTCCGAAGGGGGTGTGGCCCAGATCGTGGCCGTAGGCGGCCGCTTCTGCCAGATCCTCATTGAGGCGTAAGCCCCGGGCGATGGTGCGGGCGATGCGGCTGACCTCGATGGTGTGGGTCATGCGGGTGCGGTAGTGGTCCCCCTCCGGCTCCAGAAAGACCTGAGTCTTGTGCTTGAGCCGCCGGAAGGCCTTGGAGTGGACAATCCGGTCGATGTCCCGCTGAAAGCAGGTTCGGGTGGGGCAGGGCTCCAGAGGCACCAGACGTCCCCGGGAGCAGGCGGACAGGCAGGCATAGGGGGAGAGCAGGGCCGCCTCGGCGGCTTCGGTCTGTTCACGCAGTACCATGGGCGCTCACCAGCCTCTCAGCAAATTTCAACCTTTACTCTTTATACGCCGCAGCCTGGATAAAACCCTTCTTTTTTTGTAAATTTTCTATTGTGCTCACAAATCCCCCTGATGAGGGCGGCTGGATTCGTCATTTTGCTCGCCGGTAAGCAGGGCCAGAAGCTCGGCGGGGGTAGAGATGATCTGCTGTGCACCCTGTTCGGTCAGAAATTGCGCGTCACGGAAGCCCCAGCTCACCGACAGACAGGGCAGACCGGAATTGCGGGCGGTCTGGATATCCACCTCGGAGTCGCCTACATAAACGGCCTCTTCAGGCTGAGCGCCCAGTTCCTTCAATGCGCGAAGTACCGTGTCGGGAGCAGGCTTGCGGGCAACTCCCTGGGATTCACCAATGGCCACCTTCACCCGATCCCCAAAGTAGGTCTGACACAAACCTTTGACAGCACCATCAAATTTGTTGGATACCACTGCCAGTTTGATTCCGACCTGATTCAGACCGTCCAGCAGCTCCAGTACACCGGCGTAGGGAGCGGTGCGGTTCTCCATGTTCAGCAGGTAGTGGGCCCGGAAATCAGCCAGACACCGGGCCTCCAGTTCTTCAGGGGTTCCCTCGGGCACGGCACGGTGAATGAGCAGGCCTACGCCGTTGCCCACAAAGCGGCGTACCTCATCCAAAGAGCGGGCGGGCAGTTTGTGGAGGGCCAGAGCATAGTTAGTGCTGTCCGCCAGATCCTGAAGGGTATCCAGCAGGGTGCCGTCCAGATCGAAAATCACGGTGGAATAGGGAATCATAACAAGCCTCCTTATCAGCAATGGCAGGAAATGCGGGCGGTCCGTGGGACCGCCCGCATTGTGGGTCAGTAGAGTCCGTTGGCAGAGAGGATCTGGGTAACCTGCATGGCACGGTTGGACCAGGCGGCGGCAGCCCCATGTTCCCGCCGGCGGACGGCAGGCCAACCATCCGGTTCTTCCAGAGCACGGATGCACAGCCGCACAAACTCGCCGGGGCTGTGGGCGGCGTAGATTACGTCAGGGAAATGCTCCACATGGTCGGGGTAGAACATAGCCACAATGGGCTTGCCGGAAGTGAGATATTCATAGACACGGCTGGGTACGATGTCGGCGCCGTAGTCAGACTGCCGCAACAGATGAAGGCACACGTCGAATCGGGACAGATAGTCTGGAATATCCACCGGCAGCTGGCGGCCCAGCAGACGGACGTTGGGAAGGGCCTCCAGGGTGCGCAGCTGGGGATTGTAGGGCTCTACCTGCCCTACAAAGACAAAAGTGCACCGGGGCAGAGCCCGGGCGGCCTGGATGGCCGGTGTCAGGTCAAGATCCTCCCAAATGGTGCCCACAAAGCCCAGAATGGGACCGGTGAGGTCGGCCAGGGGAGCGGGACACTCATTGTCTGGCCGGGAGAACATGGGATAGCTTACCCCATTGGGAAGCAGGGCAATGTTGTCGCTGCAGGGGGAGAGGTGGTCCACCAGCCCCTCGGAGGCGGCAAAGATCACGTCGGCAGCCAAGGCCAGGTCGCTCTCCCACTCGGGTGGAGTGTCCAGCCAGTCCTGGGCGCAGTCATATACCAGCCCCTGATGGGGGATGGCGTCCAGCAGATGGACCTGCTCCGGGGAAGTGCACCAGAGCAGGGGCTCCCGAAAGCGATGCATATCCATCAGCTTAAGAATATGGCGGGTCAGCTTGCGGTCCCGGACAAACCGGAGCAGCCGCTGATCCTCGGAGGCCTCAGGAGCAGGCGGGAGAGCGTATACGGTCAGGCCGGGGCGTACTTTGCGGCCGGGCTTGCGGTAGTTCCGGGAAGGCGGCTCCAGAAAGATGATCTTGGCATCCTTCAACCGGGTCATCAGCTGCTGGGTGCGGGTGGGGATAGTGCTCCAGGGTTGGGAGGAGAGGCACAGGATCTGTTTCAACGGGACACACCCTCCAAAAGCCGGCGGGCAGTCTCCTGGTTGCGCTCCTCCACCTGCCGCAGCCGCTCCACGCCGCCGGACAGGAATTCGGTGTCTCCGATCCGGGCATAGACTGCGTCGATGTAGCCGCACAGGGATTCCGCCGTCACCTTATCCAGGTCGGTGTACAGATCCTGGCCGATATAGGAGAGGAAAGAGCTGATTTTCTGGTCGTATACCACGCCCACCAGAGGCACACCCTGGCCGGCGGAAAAGACGAGGGCGTGCAGCCGCATAGAGATAACCGCCTGCATCCGTGCAAACAGACCGATAGTGTGGTCGGAACTGCCGGTATGGGTAAGAATATGGTGGGGGGCCTTCATATACTTAGCAGCCAACTTGGCGGCATCCACATCCAGACGCCGCTCAATGGGCAGAAAGACGGGGGTCAGGCCGTATTTCTCATAGGCGTAGTCGGCGGCGGCGGCAAAAACGGGGGCCTTGGCCTCAAAGCCCGGCCAGGGCCGCAGGGCAAAGCCGATATATTTGCCGTTGGGATCGATGCCCTGGCTCTCCAGAATGCCGTCCACCACGGGCGCGGGAGCGGCGGGCAGAATGACCGTGGGGTCGGCGGAGAGAATGATTTCCGGGTGGGTGACCTTCATGTCGGTCAGCTCCTCACGGGAGTGAGTATCCCGCAGGGTGATGGCGTCCACGCTCTTCTGGAGCACCTTGGAGGCCCGTTTCCGATTGGAGGGGGAGTGGATGGGACCGATGCCGCAGCCGTACATCATAACCTGATTGCCCAGCCGCTTAGCCCAGGAGATGGTGAAGAGATAGAACCACAGGGAGCGATGGCTGGTTACGTCCTGCATCAGGGAACCGCCGCCGTTGATATACAGCTTGGTTTTTCGCATCCGCCACAGGAACTTGGGGAAGGCAAAGGTGTAGATGGAGTTGACACGATAGGTGCGCCGGGTATCTTCCGGGCTGCGGGAGAGCACCCAAATGGGAAGGTCGGGGTCCACCTGGCGCAGCTCGGTGACAATGGCCTCCAGAATGGCATCGTCGCCGGCGTTGCCCCGGCCATAGGCTCCGCATACCAGAGCGCCATCCCGCCGGCCGGTCTTGCGGGCCTGGCGGCGGAGAATGGTGTCATAAATGGAGAGCTGCCGCTGGAGGGTGCTCTCCAGAGAGTAGTCCTCCTTGGCCCTCTGATAGAGCCGCTGGCCCATATGCTGGCGCAGCTCCGGGTCCTGAGCCAGCGCAATGAGGTGGCGGGAGAGTCCCTCCGCGTCCCCTGCCTCAAAGAGGAAACCGTGGATACCATGCTCGATCAGGTAAGGCACGCCGCCTACCCGGCTGGCCACTGTGGGCAGGCCCGCCCGGGCGCCTTCGGTGAGGGAGTAGGGGAAGGTCTCGGAGAGAGAGGTGAGGGTATTGATGTCCAGAGCATTGTAGAAGCTGTCGGTGTCGGATACCCAACCGGCAAAGCAGACCTGCTTGGCTACTCCCAACTGGTTGGCCAAGTCCTTCAGCATCCCCATCTGCTCGCCGTCGCCGGCGATAAGCAGCCGCAGATGAGGGCAGACTTTATAGGCCAGGGCAAAGCCGCGGACCAGGGTGGCAATATCCTTGACGGGGTTGAGGCGGGCGGCAATGCCCACCACAACAGAGTACTGGTCAGCATCCAGTCCCACACTCTTCCAGTATTCCTCTCGGGAGAGGGCGGGGGTACGGGGGGTAAAATCGATGCCGTTGTAGATGGTGAACAGCTTGTCCGGATCAAAGCCGCGGGAGATGAGCAGATCGGTCATGGCGTCGGACACACCGATGCGGTAGTCCAGCTTCCGCAGAGCGATGGTGTTGATGGTGCCGTAAGTGATGCGGGAGAAGGGGCGGCCCAGGTAGTCCAGCCGATAATCGGAGTGGACAGTGGTAACCACGGGCAGACCGGTGGCCTTCCGCAGCAGGGCGCCCATCAAATTGCCCCGGGCGCCGTGACAGTGAAGGATCTGATAGCCTCCCTCCACGATCATCTTTTTCAGGGTGTTGCGGGTTTTCAGCAGATTGTGTCCAGGCAGGACCACAGTGGGGATGCCAAGTTCCCGGGCCTCCTGAGCAAATGGACCTTCCATAAAACATACCATGGTAACATCGATGGTATGGGCAAGATTTTTCAGCAGGGAATGAACGTGGGTCTTGGCGCCGCCACTGTCGCCGCCGGAGATGAGGTGCATGACCTTCATGGAATCAAAACCTCCAAAGAAAAAAGAAAGTACTTGTGTCTCGGTGGGGATCTATGATACAATAACCCGGTACCATTGTACCAAGTGCGACATGAATTTACAACCTCGGAGGCTGCAAAAAGATGATAGACGAAAAGGGAAGACTGTTTGGTAAAATCAACATCGTGGATCTGCTGGTGATCCTGGTGGTTATTATTGCGGCAGTGGTTTTGGGTATGAAGTTCCTCAAGCCGGGCAGCAGTGGTGTTGTAGGCGGAGGTTCCACCACCACCCATGTGGAGTATACCGTGCTGGTAGAGAGTGTCCAGCCGGCGGTTTATGAGAGCATCAAGGAGAATTATATCCCCTCCACCCTGATGGCCTCTGGCGAGCTGCTGGACGGTCAGGTCACTGCTGTGGAGGCCAAGCCCCACGGTGGAGATATTACGGTGAGCACGTCTGGCGATACGGTGGCCCTTACTGCTGACAAGGGTTTGCTGGATCTGACTTTCACTGTGGAGTGCAATGTGGCTAACCCCATTACCACCGAGCTTGGTACCCAAGAGGTGCGTGTGGGCAAGAGCCACATCCTTAAAACGGATAAGTTTGAGCTGAATGGCGTGATCCTGGACTGCACCTGGAGTGAGAACGCCGAGTAAACTGGCTGAGATCGATCAAAATAGAGAGGGCGGCGGTCATGGTACCGCCGTCCTTTTTCCAATAGGAGGAACTTATTATGCCCCAATGGCTGCTGCCGATAGACGGCGGTATTCTGCTCTGGATCCAGAACTTCCTGCGCTGTGCTGTGCTGGACCCGATCATGATCATTTATACCCAGATGGGTGACGCTGGCATCCTGTGGATTGTGCTTTCTGTGGTGCTGATCTGTATTCCCAGGACCCGTAAAGCGGGTTTTGTCAGCTTGATAGCCATGCTGCTGGGCCTGCTATGTACCAATGTGGTGCTCAAGCATCTGGTGGGCCGTACCCGGCCCTGGCTGATGGTAGAAGGGCTGATTCCGCTGGTGGCAGAGAACGACCCCAATTCCTTTCCTTCGGGCCACACCTGCGCAGCCTTTGCGGCGGCCTCTGCCTGGTGCCGCACCCTGCCCCGGCGGTGGATGAAGATCGTCGCCGTGGTGATGGCGGCTCTGATGGGGTTCTCCCGGCTTTATGTGGGAGTTCACTTCCCTACAGACGTGTTGGCCGGTATGGTGGTTGGTCTGCTGTGCGGCTGGCTGGCCTGGCTCATCTGGAAGCGGCTGGCCGCCTGGCGGAGTTGGGAGGCATAACCATGCGGGCGGAAGAGATGCAGACCACTCTGCGGAATGGAAGCCGGTGTCTGCTTCGCAGTCCCCGCCCGGAGGACGGGGAAGCGGTGCTGCGCCATCTGCGCCGGGTGGCAGCAGAGAGCCCTTTTACCGCTTTTCTGCCGGAGGAGATCAGCAATACCCTGCGGGAGGAGCAGGCCTTTCTCAAGCGGCAGCTGGCCAGCCCGGGCAGACTGATGTTGGCCGGATTTGTGGATGGCAGGTTGATTGGGCTGGGGGGCGTGGGCCCTGCGGCAGCCAACCGAAAATGCGGTCACCGGGCTGAATTGGGATTATCTGTCCGCTGCCGCTGGTGGGGGCAGGGCCTGGGCCGGATGCTGATGGATGGACTGTGCCGGGAAGCCAGGCATATGGGCTATGCCCGCATGGAGCTGTCAGTGATGGAAGACAATGTCCGGGCGGTGGCCCTCTATGAGAACTGTGGGTTTGAGCGTTTTGGCCTGCTGCCCGATGCCTACCGTACAGAGGGAGACAGTCAGGCCGCCATTTTGATGAGCAAGGTATTATAAAATGGACGCCAGTCCCTATGGGACCGGCGTCCATTTTATATGTGCTTATTCGGTGGTGTAGTTGTCGAAATAGCCCTGGATGTAGACAATGGGGGTGCCCTTGTCGCCAGAGCCGGAGGTCAGATCGCACAGAGAGCCGATCAGATCGGTCAGGCGGCGGGGGGTGGTGCCCTGAGCAGCCATCTTACCCACCAGGGAGCCGTCCTTCTTCTTGATCTCGCCCTTAATGGCCTCGCGCAGAGCCTCGCCGGACAGAGCGGCAAAGTCATTGTCAGCCAGGTACTTCAACTTCAGCTCGTTGGGGGTGCCTTCCAGACCGGCGGTGTAAGCGGGGGAGACCACCGGGTCGGCCAGCTCCCAAATCTTACCCACAGGGTCCTTGAAGGCGCCGTCGCCGTAGACCATGACTTCCACGTGCTTGCCGGTGGCCTTCAGCAGCCGGGCCTGGATTTCCTCCACCAGATCCTGGCAGGGACGGGGGAAGAGCTTCACCTTGTCCTCGGTGGACTTGTTGGAGCCCAGCAGGCCATAGTTTTCATTGTAGCCGCTGCCGTTGATGGGAGCGGTCATGATCTCATCCAGGCAGAACACCTTCTCGGCGCCGGCGGCAACCAGGCGGCGCTTGGTGCGGGCGCGGGTGTGGATGTCGCAGGCCAGCACGTTCTTGGTGTAGACCAGAATAGCCCGGGGATCGTTGGCGAAGATGACCTCCACCTCAGCGCCAGACTCACGGATCAGATTGGAATAATAGTCCACATAGTCCACGCCGGTAAAGGGGTGGGTGGTGTAGCCGAACAGCTCGCGGTAGCGCTCCAGAGAGAGCACATCCTTGTAGGGGTCCACACCCTTTTCGTCCATCACGTCCTCATCAATGAGGTGATTGCCCACCTCGTCGGAGGGATAGGACAGCATCAGGACCACCTTCTTGGCGCCCTTGGCGATGCCGCGCAGGCAGATAGCAAAACGGTTGCGGCTGAGGATGGGGAAGATCACGCCAATGGTCTCTCCGCCCAGCTTAGCCTTTACATCGGCGGCAATATCGTCCACCGAGGCATAGTTACCCTGGGCGCGGGCCACAATGGCCTCAGTCATGGCGACTACGTCGCGGTCGCGTACGGAGAACGCGCCATCGTTGACCGCCTCCAGGACAGACCCGGTGACGATCTCGGCCAGGTCATCTCCGCTGCGGATAATGGGGGCGCGGATACCCATGGATACGGTGCCGACCATCCGGCTCATAGAACAACACTCCTACTATAGTTGGATTCGCTGCGGTATTCCCGTAACATTAAAATTATACTATATTTTTTTCTGCTTGTAAAAGGTTTTTTCTTTGCAAACGAACTTTATTCGATGGATACCCACTGCCGGACCACGTCCAGAAAACGGGCGGTCAGGGGGGAAAGCGGCTTGCCCCGGCGAACGGCCAGGGTGATGTCCCGATAGCGGGGGTGCTCCAGAGGGATGGCGGCGAAATTGCGACCGGTACCCTGCAGCACCAGTTCCGGTCGGATACTGACACCCAGCCCCTGCTCCACCATGGCCAGGATGGCAAAGTCGTCGTTGACGGTGTAGCGCAGGTTGGGATGGATGCCCTCCTCCTGGAAGATCTCTCCGATCTCCACATCCCGCTCCTCAGGAATCCAGATGAAAGGGTCCTGGGCCAACCGTTCTATGGGATAGAAGGGGGCGTGTGCCAGAGGGTGGTCCGGTGGGAGCACCGCCATAAACTGATCCCGGCGCAGGGGAAAGACCTCCAGGTCGTCTCCGGCGGGCAGTCCCAGAAAACCACAGTCTGCCTGCCCCTGGCGGATCAGGTCCTCCACCTCTGCAAACTCCCACTTGCTCAGTAATTCAAAATGGATGCCGGGATAGCGCTGGAGAAAGAGCTTCATAATAGGAGGCAGCCAGTGGATGGATACGCTGGCGAAGGTGCCCACCCGCAGGGTGCCACGGGTCAAACCGTGGAGATGGGCAGCCTGCTCCTCCAACTCCTTCTGGGCGTTGCACACAGCTCGCAGATATGGAAGCAGTGACTCACCGGCTGCACTTAGATGCACGCCGCCCCGTCCCCGGACCAGCAGCTCCATGTCCCATTCCTGTTCCAGCGCGGCGATCATCCGACTGGCCGCCGATTGGGTGTAGCCCAACGCCTCAGCTGCCTTGGTAATCCCACCCAGTTCTACTGTTTTCAGCAGGATCTGATACTTGATCAGGCTCATATCGATCATTCCGTTTCATCATTAATTTCATGAAAAAGATTCGTTTGCATCATAGTAAACTCTATTGTATACTATAGCCAGAAGGAAGGCAAGAGCGAACGACAGAAAGGAGCGATTTCCATGAAGAAGAACAACGCAATGGTAATGAATCGGAAGAACAACGGCTATGAGCTGATGGGAAAGGGTATGTCGGTCAACGTCATGCGCACCTATTGGAAGGGAAGCCCCTGGAAAGCGCTTCGGGACTGCGTCCGCAGCGTATAATTTGATCTTTGCTCCGGTTGGGGAGAACCGATAGAAGCCCGGAGGGCCTGCCGAACGGCAGGCCCTCCGGGCGGTTTTTTATATTATGCCCCCAAGTCTGCTGCCTGAGGGAAGGGATAGGTTGTGCTGCCGATGGTAATGGATTCCACCTGGCTCAGGTCAAAGGCCTGGGCAGGGGTAAAGCGGAAGACATGGATGCCGTCCCGACTAGACCCGGGGTAGGGACTCTCGCCAGATCCCCAGGTTCCGGCATAGGCGCTGGGAATCTGAGTAATCAGCTCCGAAGTGCCGTCCCGGTAGTTCAGCCGTGCATCTGCCAAAATTTCCTTTACGCTGACCAGCCAGCTGCCGCCGTATGTGTCCCTGACCAGATAACCCTCCAGCTGCGGGGGCAGCTCTATGTCGGAAAGCTTCTCCAGATCCAGCAGTACCTCCGCACCGGAGACGGCTGTCCACTCCTCCAGAGTGGGGGTCTGCATCTCCAGTTCAATATAACCTGCGCAGATGGAGATTTGATAGATGGTGCCCTCCTGGGTATATTCGGAAAATTCCGGCTGGTCGGGCCGCAGACCCCAGGCTTCCTCCATCTGCCGGGTGGTATTGACCACTGTAATGTCTGCCGAGCAGCTGAGGGTCTGGCTCTCGGTCACCGGTATGATCACCGGGCCGTAAGCAGCGATGGGCTTAAAGTTATGGTTGAGGTTCATGCTCACTTCTACCTGCTCCAGATCAGGGTTCTCCAAAGTCATGGATACCTTGACAAGAGAGGTTTGCGTATCTGGGTCGTAGCTGGCCTGCTCCAGATTAAGGGTGCTGCATCCCTCGAAACCGCCCCGGGGCCCCCATTCATATTCCGGCGAGTTGTCCGCAAGAACCACACCTGCCTCCTGGGATACCGGAGAAGCCGCAATGTAGGCATACAGTTGGTTCCCGCTGCACATGGTTGCTACCAGAGTGGCCTGGGGCTCCGACTGGGTGACAGTCTGAGTGGGAGCATCATATTCTGTCCATTCTTCGATGGGGTCCTCCTTGGATATGCCCATAGCGCTCCATCAGTGCCTTTAGACCGGATGGGTCGCCGGCTTTTATGTTCTGTAAGATCATTGATTCTCTCATATATGGCCCCCAACTTATGCGAAAGCAGCTTTCACTTATAATATCACACGGATACTGCTTCTGGTTTCATCTGCGAACCTCGGGGGGTAAAAACAAAAAGAGACACGACGTATGTCGTGTCTCTTTTCAGGAAACGGCCCTTCTGGGCCGGCGGCGCTTATGCGCCGTGCAAGTGTTTTGCGGATGCAAAACCTTGGCGGAGGGGCAATTTATTTGCTCCGAGCATTTCAATATATGAAAGGATTCTGGCCGCATTCTGGCGGCCAGAACCAAAAAGAAAGACATCTGCGCTGAGCAGATGTCTTTCTTTTTGGAGCAGGTAAAGGGAATCGAACCCTCATATTCAGCTTGGGAAGCTGACGTTCTGCCACTGAACTATACCTGCATGGGCTTATTGACTTAGGCATTATAGCATATGCCCTTATATTTGGCAAGAATTTTTTTGCGACGGCATTCCTGGCCTTTCGCTATGAGCGCTGAAAAATCACAAAAAACCTTGCAATCTATTCCAATCCGTGATATCATTTCTTAAACCAAAGGTATAATAACTGAAAGGGTATGGAAAGGTTGGAAGTACGATGAGCAAAAAACAGGCATTGACTGAATTCCATCGGGGCTCCATCCTGGCCGCTGCCGAGCGGCTGTTTGCGGAAAAGGGCACCGAAAAGACCACCATGGATGACATTGCCCGAGAGGCCGAGTACAGCAAGGCGACTTTGTATGTCTATTTTCAAAGCAAGGAGGAGATCATCAACGCAATCCTCCTCAGTGGGATGGTGCTGCTGAAGAAGAAGCTGCATGAGGCCATTGAGAGCCACAGTGACTGGTTCCAGGCCTATGACGCGGTGTGCCAGGCGATCGTGCGTTTCTATGATGAAAACCCCACTGCCTATGATGCCGCCACTGGTTCTATCCCCCTGTCTCAGGATGGCGACACCCTCCAGAAGGGATTGTCCGACATCCTGCGGGTCAGCGATGAGATTGAACAGGAACTGGCTGATTTCCTGGTACGGGGTGCAGCGGACGGCGCGGTGCGTTCTCAGCTGCCTCCCGTGGAGACTGTTCTCCTCTTCTGGTCTGCTCTGTCCGGTATGGTACATACCGCTGAGCAGAGGGAGAATTACATCCAGCGCACCTTGGGCCTGACCCGGGAGGAGTATCTCCAGCACGGCGCCCGGCTGCTGCTGGCTTCCCTGACCAAAGCGAATATGTAAGTACTGTATACAGTATGAACCCGGTCCGGATTTCCGGACCGGGTTCTCTGTTTTTATCGATAGCAGATCTCGTGGCGCTTGGGGCCGGTGGAGACGATGGTGATGGGACACTCGATCTCCTTTTCCAGGAAGGTCACATAATCCTTGGCCTGCTGGGGCAGGGCATCAAAGTCGGTAACGCCCCGGATATCGCACTTCCAGCCGGGCAGAGTGGTATAGACCGGCTTGGCCTGATCCAGCAGGGCGGGTACCGGGAAGTCCCGGGTCACTTTACCGTTGATCTCGTAGCCAGTACATACCTTGATCTCATCCAGATAGCCCAGACAGTCAATGGCGGTGAGAGCCACCTGAGTGGTACCCTGCACCATGCAGCCGTACCGGGTAGCCACGGCATCAAACCAGCCCACCCGGCGGGGACGACCGGTGGTAGCGCCGTACTCGCCGGCGTCACCGCCCCGGCGGCGCAGCTCCTCGGCCTCATCCCCGAAGAGTTCGCTGACGAAAGCGCCGGCGCCCACGGCGGAAGAATAGGCCTTGGTTACAGTCACGATGTCGGAAAATGCCGTGGGAGGTACTCCGCCGCCCACAGTACCGAAGCCGGCCAGCGTGTGGGAGGAAGTGGTCATGGGGCAGATGCCCAGGTTGGGATCCTTCATGGAGCCCAGCTGACCCTCCAGCAGCACCTGCTTGCCCTCCTTCAGGGCCTGGTGCACAAAGCTGACCGCGTCGCCCACGTAAGGCTCCAGGATCTTCTTATAGCCCATCAGTTCCTCAAACAGATCCTTGGGGTCCAGAAGAGGCTTATGATACAGATGCTCCAGAAGAACGTTTTTCAGGGCACAGATATGTTCCAGCTGAGCCTTGAGCCGGTCCTCATACCACAGATCGGCCACCTGAATACCGATTTTGGCATACTTGTCGGAATAGAAAGGAGCGATACCGGACTTGGTGGAGCCGAAGGCGGCGCCGGCCAGGCGTTCCTCCTCGCAGCTGTCCAGCAGCACATGGTAGCTCATCAGCAACTGAGTCCGCTGATCCACGATAATGTGGGGGGCAGGTACGCCGCCGTCCTCCAGATGCTTGAGCTCAGCGGCAAATTTCGTTACATCCAGGGCCACACCATTGCCGATGATGTTGGTGGTGTGGGAGTAGAATACGCCGGAAGGCAGCTGATGCAGAGCGAATTTACCATAATCGCAGATAATGGTATGGCCTGCGTTGGCGCCTCCCTGGAAGCGGATGACTACATCGGACTTCTCCGCCAGCAGATCGGTGATCTTGCCCTTGCCTTCGTCACCCCAGTTGGCGCCTACAATTGCTTTCACCATATTGGATTCCTCCTGCCGCGGGGATTCGCGCATTGGCCTTTTCCCGTCGGCAATCCATGGGGATATCATTCCCCATGCGGTATTATAGTACGCTTTCTCCCTTGAATCAAGGCAAAAAAAGAGAAAAAATGTCATAAAATGATTGCCATCACCTTCCAGAACACCGCGTTTTGTTGGAAAAGTAAAAAAAGAGGTTTACTTCCACACTTCACTTTGATAAAATAAGAAAAACGGGCGGCTAGGAAGCTGCCCGCCGGTTTCCGAAAGAGAATCATCAGGAGGTCAAATACTCTATGACGAAAAACGAAAAGCGGGAACACAGTGATCTGCTGTATGAAGCGATCCTCACCCTGAAGGACCTGGACGAGTGCCGGAAGTTCTTTTCCGATCTCTGTACGGTGGCGGAACTGCGGGCCATGGAACAGCGGTTTGAAGTGGCAATGCTGTTGTCCGAGGGCATGATCTACAACGACATTCTGGAGCGCACCGGCGCTTCCAGCGCCACCATCAGCCGGGTGAACCGGTCTTTGCAGTACGGTGCCGACGGCTATCAGGCAGTGCTGCCCCGGATCAAGGAGAAGCAGAGCGGCAATGGCGTATGAATATCTGGCCGGCTGTTATGACCGTTTTACAGCCGACGTTCCTTACGCCGCCTGGGCCGACTATCTGGAGAAGCACTTTGCCCGCAGTAAGCTGCCCATCCATACCGTGCTGGACCTGGCCTGCGGTACTGGTACCCTGACCTGTGAGTTGGCCCAGCGGGGGTACGAGATGATCGGCGCCGACCTGTCGGAGGAGATGCTGGCCCAGGCAGCCGAGAAGGCCCGGGACGTGGAGGGGATTCCTCCTATCTTTCTGCACCAGGCCATGGAGAAGCTGGACCTGTATGGTACCATCGACGCCTGTGTCTGTTGTCTGGATAGTGTAAACTATGTTACCCAGCCCAAAAAACTGGCACGGGCCTTTCAGCGGGTCCATACCTTTTTGATGCCGGGAGGACTGTTCCTCTTTGACATCAATACCCCGGACAAGCTCAAGGGGCTGGACGGTCAGCTTTTCATGGATGAGGACGAGGACGCCTGCTGTATCTGGCGGGCGGAATACTCGCCCCGCCGGCGTATCTGTAGCTACGGCTTTGATATCTTCTGCCGGGAGGAGAATGGACTGTGGAGCCGGATGGAGGAGGTCCATGAGGAATACGCCTATGAGCCGGAAGAGCTGGAGCAGATGCTGCGCCAGGCCGGTTTCCGGCAGATCAAGCAATATGGCGAACTGAAGATGCGCCGCCCCGAACCGGGGGAACAGCGCATCTTTTTCGCCGCACGAAAGGAATTTTAAACGTATGTCAGATTCGATCATTCGCGTTCTGGCTAAGGACGCTCCTGTCAAGGCCTCGGCCATTTCCGCCCGGGCCATGGTGGAGCGGGCCAGACAGATCCATAAGACCCTGCCGGTGGCTACTGCGGCTCTGGGCCGCTCCCTGATGGCCGCCTCCATGATGGGCAACCAGCTGAAGGAGGAAAACGGCTCTGTCACTCTGCGGATCAAGGGCGACGGACCTCTGGGGGGCATTACTGTGGTGTCCGACAGCGCCGGAAATGCCAGGGGCTATGTGGTCACCCCCCTGGTTGATCTGCCTTTGAAGGGCCCTGCCAAGTTGGATGTGGGTTCTGCTGTGGGCAAGGACGGCTCTCTTACCGTCATCAAGGACATGAACATGAAGGAGCCCTATGTGGGTACCATCCCTCTGGTATCCGGTGAGATCGCCGAGGATATCACTTCTTATTTTGCGGAAAGTGAGCAGATCCCTTCCGCCTGCGCCTTGGGTGTGCTGGTGGACGTGGATCAGAGTGTGCTGTGCGCCGGTGGTTATCTGATTCAGCTGCTGCCTGGTGCAGACGACAGCGTTATTACTGCTATTGAAGAGGGCATTGCCAAGGTGGGCCCCGTTACCGAGGCTATGCGCAACGGTGAGAGTGCCCGCAGCCTGGTGGAGCGTGTTCTGTCTGCCTTTGACCTGGAGGTCCTCAGTGAGGAGCCGGTGGAGTACCGCTGCTATTGCAGCCGTGAGCGGGTGACCCGCGCCCTCATCAGTATGGGCCGGGAAGAACTGGAGTCTCTCATCAAAGATCAGGGCAAAGCAGAGCTCACCTGCCAGTTTTGCGACAAGGTTTATGACTTTACAGGCGAGGAATTGCAAGGCCTTCTGAATTCGATTTGATTTTTTGAAAAAAATCGAAAAAAGTTGTTGACAACTGGGGGTCGTTCTTGTATAATAACTTTCGTCGCTTGGCCCGACAGCCAAACGAAAGCGAAAGAAGAACGAGGGAGCATAGCTCAGCTGGGAGAGCGCATGCCTTACAAGCATGATGTCACAGGTTCGAGCCCTGTTGTTCCCACCACTCCCTTTCTGGGAGCTCCCGTACCCCCTACCGTCTGGCGCGGTAGTTCAGTTGGTTAGAACGCCGGCCTGTCACGCCGGAGGTCGAGGGTTCAAGTCCCTTCCGCGTCGCCATTCGCCTCTGTAGCTCAGTTGGTAGAGCAGGGGACTGAAAATCCCCGTGTCGCTGGTTCGATTCCGGCCGGAGGCACCACCGTTCCTGGTGGATACCGCAAGGTATCCACCAGGGGCACCTTTAAAATCCAGGCATATGTGTTCCGTTCTTTTCATAGGATGGAAACAAATGCAGGTGTAGCTCATCTGGTAGAGCGCCACCTTGCCAAGGTGGAGGTAGCGAGTTCGAGCCTCGTCACCTGCTCCAAAAATGATAAAAGGAAGGTCCGCCCTTCCTTTTATCCATATGGCGACATAGCCAAGTGGTAAGGCAGAGCTCTGCAAAAGCTCCACCCCCAGTTCGAATCTGGGTGTCGCCTCCAGAAGAAGAAGCACCTGCAAAGCAGGTGCTTCTTTTTGATTTCTTGAGCGATTAAAATATTTGGCGTAAATGCACCGCTCACTGCTTGGGCTGCTAGTCTTAGCTTGCATCTATATTGTTTGGATAAGAAGAGAACCGGTTATCAGAAGGTAACCGGTTTTCTTCTTTGTATATACTGGAAAATATCATATGATATGGTATAATGAGAAAAATGTAGAACAACAGTATGGTGGAGAGGGGAAGTGCGGATATGAAGAAAAAGAGAAGATCGAAGAGACGCAGGCGGAGCGCCTCCGGTGTGGTGCTGCTGATTGTTTTGTTTCTGGTGATAGGCATAGGTGTGGTGCTGGTGCGGATGCTGCTCTCGCCCAAGGAAGGGTCTACAGCGGCCTCTCCGACTGAAACAGAATTACCCTTACCCCAGGTCACGACAAGTCTTCAGACGCCGTCTGCGGTCGTTACAGGGCGCCCTGATAAGGAAGATCCGGAGAGCATTCTCTACCAATATCTCTATGAACAGGTAGACGGGCAGCAGCAGGTAGTGAACTTTACAGCGGAAGATATGAGCATGGAGCAAATCGGGCAAGTGCTGGAACAGCTCCAGCGTCAGCCGGAATTCTTCTGGTTGAAAGGCTACGAATTGGCTGGCAGCGGCACAGAGTACCAGGTGAAGTTTGACTGGAAATATACGGATTTGATTACCAGGCGGGAACAGGTGGAGCAAGCGGAGGCCCAGGCGCTGGCTGCCATTCCGGAAGGGGCGGGAGACTATGAGACTGCCCTGAGCCTGCATGACTGGCTGTGTGATCACATTGTATATCAGAGCAGCAGCGACGGCAGCGATCAGGACCTGTACGGTGCGTTGGTAAATGGACGGTGTGTGTGTTCCGGATACAGCCAGGCCTATGTGTACCTCCTGCGCCGGGCCGGTATCCAGGCCGAGACAGTGCGGGGTACTGCTGACAATGGAACAGGTGCCCAGTCCCATGCCTGGACAAAGGTGGTTCTGGATGGGGAGGTATATTATACCGACGTGACATGGGACGACCAGGAGACACATCCGGACGGACATACTTATAGCTGGTTTGCAGTTACCAGTGAGCGTATGGCCTCTACCCATTTTGCGGAGCCGGAGCGAGGCGCGGAGATGACGCCCAGTTCCGCGGTGGCGTGCAATTACCACTACCGCAACGGCTGGGTGCTGGAGCAGTTCAACACAGAAGAACTGGTCCGGATCTTCTCCTCTCAGACTGGCGGAAGCCTTACTGTACTGGCCGCAGATGAGGCGGTATATGGTCAGCTGATGGAGTTGGTACAGGACGGGGAGGCTATGACCGCTGTGCTGGAGCAGGCAGGCTATCCGGTCAGTCAGTATACCTATTTCCACTCAGAAGGTTCGCTCTGTCTGGACCTGTTCCCGGAGGCATGAGCGAGTCTAAAAAGCTGCATGGCGGACAGGCCGCCTCACAGGAAGGAAATTGATATGTGGGCAGATTGTTGTTTTTACCTTTCGGTGCTGCTTCTGGCGGGCAGCCTGATTGCCGCTGTCAGGATATATAGAGCACCCTATCAGCGGGGGCGGTTTCTGTCGCCGGTCAAGTGCGTCCTGGCCGGGGTATTCCTTGCTGCGGTCCTGCTGTTTCTCCCCCTTCATCTGGAGCAGTTTCCAAAGGATTTTGTGGGAGGGATAAACAGCGTACTGCTGTCCATTCACAGTACCATGAGGCTGTTTGTGCTGGATGGGGAGTTTGACGGTGTACTGGCATTTACCTCCGCTTTACCAGACGGTGTGGTACGTACCGGGTACTCGGTTGTTGCCGCAGTACTGTATGTACTGGCTCCCGCTCTTACCTTCGGCTTTGTCTTGTCCTTTTTTAAGAATATTTCCGCTTATCGCTCCTTGCTGTTTCACTATGGGACCGACGTTTATGTTTTTTCCGAACTGAACGAGCAGGCTCTGGTTCTGGCGCGAAGCATCCAGAAGAAGGACAGACGCTGTCTGCTTGTTTTTATGGATGTATTTGAGAACCATGAGGAGTCTATCTTTGAGCTGTGTGAGAAGGCAAGAGAGCTGAAAGCGGTCTGCTTCAAAAAGGACATCGTTGATATCAGCTGGAACATCCACAGCAAGAGAAGCTGTGTGTCTTTATTTGCGATAGGGGAGAATGAGTCCGAAAATATTGAGCAGTCCATCAAGTTGGTGGAGGCGTATAAAAACCTCCCCAATTTCCGCCTGTATGTTTTCTCCACCAGGGTGGAAAGCGAGGTTTTGTTCCAGACTGCTGTGGATGGCGGAATGCGGGTCCGGAGAGTGAATGTGATCCGGTCTCTGATCAGTCAGACCCTGTACCGGGAAGGCGGTTCTCTGTTTGAGGGGGCCATAGACTGCGGGACCTATAAGCTGATATCGGTGGTACTGATTGGTTTGGGCCGGTATGGCACGGAGATGCTGAAAGCCTTATCCTGGTTTTGTCAAATGGACGGGTATCAGGTAAAAATTCACGTCTTTGACCAAAGAAATGACGCAGAGGAGCGGTTTACCGCGCTGTGTCTGGAATTGATGGCGCCGGAGCGCAACGGAACCGCTACGCCGGGCGAAGCGCAGTATCATATTGTGATCCATGGAGGAATGGATGTGCAGACCGCCCGGTATGCGGACTGCTTTCATGCCATCGGACCAATCAGCCACGTCTTTGTAGCGCTGGGGGATGATGGCCGGAACGTTGAGGCGGCGATCAATGCCAGAATCATGTGTGAACGTCAAGGACAGCATCCTACAATTCAGACCATTGTATATGATCCTTTGAAGAAAAAGGCATTGGAGGGGATCACCGATTACCGGGGCAATCGGTATCGCATTTCCTTCATTGGGGATTTGAATGAATCCTATTCCCAAAAAGTCATTCTGGACTCGGAGTTGGAACAAGCCGCATTGGAGCGGCATCTGAAATGGGGAACGGAGAGCGCCTTTTGGGCATACGAATTTAACTATCGTTCTTCCGTTGCTGCGGCAATCCATTTGAAAATGCGGATCTTATGCGGAATTCCTGGGGCCTCAAAAAAGGAAAGTGAGCTGACTCCGGAGGAGCGGAGGACCATTGAGGAGCTGGAGCACAGGCGCTGGAACGCCTATATGCGGTCCGAGGGCTACCGGTTCAGCGGATCTGTCTCACCGGAGAGCAGAAATGATCTGGCAAAGCTCCACCATGATCTGGTCCCCTTTGTGAAGCTCAGCGAGGAGGAGAAACGAAAGGACTCCCGTGTGGGGACGGCCTGAATTGACGCAAGCGTCTTGTCAGCCTCTGAATATCGGCGTATACTGAGAGCGAATTAAGATATCCGCACCGACGGATGAAAAGGAGCGAGAAGATAGTGGAACAAATCTGCATACGCCCCATGGAGGAGAACCAGGTGGCTGAGGTATCGGCCCTCATCGGCCGGGTGCTGCTGGAGGTCAATATTCGGGACTATCCCCGCGAGGCTCTGATGGAGTTTGTAGAGTATTACAATCCGGAAGGTGTGGCTGCTATCCCCAAATCAGGCGGACACAGCTATGTGGCTATGCTGGGGGATGAGCTGCTGGCCTGTGGCTCTGTGGCGCCTATGGAGGACCGGCCGGGGGAGTGCGAGATCAGGGCCCTGTTTGTACGGCCTGACTGGGAAGGCAAGGGTGTGGGCAGAAAATTGGTGCAGACCCTGGAGGCTGACCCGCTGTTCCGGGCTGCCAAGCGTGTGGCGGTTTCCGCTTCTCTGACCTCCCACGAGTTCTATTTGAAACTGGGCTATCGCTACCAGGACGGGATCAAAGTCTGTGAGGATAACGACCATTACTGGATGGAGAAATTCAACTAAGAAAAAGGCCTCCAGCCGGGATTTCCCGGCCGGAGGCCTTTTTTATGGCGTTTATACCCGACCAATGTCAGTGCGGAAGTGCATATCCTGGAAGTGGATGTGCTTGGCGGCGGCGTAAGCGCCGTCGATGGCCTCATCCAGACTGTCGCCCACGGCGGTGACGCCCAGAACACGACCACCATTGGTAACGATATCACCGTTGTCGTCCAGCTTGGTACCGGCGTGGAATACCACGGAGGTCTCGCCGGCCTCCTCCAGGCCGGTAATGGGGTAGCCCTTCTGATAGCTGCCGGGGTAGCCGCCGGAGGCCAGCACCAGGCAGCAGGCCGCGCCGGGCTTCCAGCGGATATCCATCTTGTTGAGCTGGCCCTCACGGCAGGCGGCGAAGATCTCCATCAGGTCGGAATCCAGCAGGGAGAGGACAGCCTGACACTCGGGATCACCGAAACGGGCGTTGTACTCCACCACCTTGGGGCCATCAGGTGTAATCATGAGGCCAAAGTAAATGACACCCTTGAAGGGACGGCCCTCCGCCTTCAGTGCTGCTACGGTGGGCAGGAAGATGTCCCGCATACACTGGATGGCCACGGCGGCGGTGTAGTTGGGGGAGGGGGAGATAGCGCCCATGCCGCCGGTGTTGGGGCCCTGGTTGTCGTCATAGGCCCGCTTATGGTCCTGAGAGGAGGGCATACACAAAATATGCTCTCCATCGCAGAAGGCCAGCACGGTGACCTCGGGGCCGGTCATGCACTCCTCGATGACGACCTTGGCCCCAGCCTCGCCGAAGCGGTGATCGCTCATCATGGAGCGGACGGCATCCTTGGCCTCCTCCACAGTCTGGGCCACAATGACACCCTTGCCCAGAGCCAGACCGTCAGCCTTGACCACGATAGGGGCGCCCTGAGCTTCCACATAGGCCAGAGCGGCGTCCATATCGGTAAAGGTCTCATATTTGGCGGTGGGGATGTTGTACTTCTTCATCAGGTTCTTGGAGAAGATCTTGCTGGCCTCAATGATGGCGGCGTCCGCGGTGGGGCCGAAGGCAGGGATACCCGCCGCCTCCATGGCGTCCACCATGCCCAGAGCCAGGGGATCATCGGGGGCTACCACCACAAAATCCATGGCGTGGCTCTTGGCCCACTTCACCATACCGTCCACGTCGGTGGCGGCGATGGGAACGCACTGGGCGATGGATTCAATGCCGCCGTTGCCGGGGGCGCAGTAGAGCCGGGTGACATGGGGGCTCTGGGACAGCTTCCAGCAGATGGCGTGCTCCCGCCCGCCTCCGCCTACGACTAATACCTTCATGTTCAAACCTCGTTTCGTTACCCCCGTCCTTTTCGCGTAGCGAAAAGCTTTTTCGCGGAGGGTGTTGCGCTCCGTGACCCCGGAGCGAAAAAATCAGATGTATGTCTGGGAGAATTCACTTCTCCCAGACATACCCCGACCCGCGCCGTGGGCGCGAAACCGGGGGTATCGCAGAACTGCGCCAATGTACATTGGCGCAGTTCTGCGTATCCAGGGGGTATTGGATACCCCCTGGAACTGGTTTAATGGTGGAACAGCCGCATCCCGGTAAAGGCCATGACAATGCCGTACTTATTGCAGGTGGCAATGACGTGGTCGTCCCGGATGGAGCCGCCGGGCTGCACGATGTAGGACACGCCGGACTTGCGGGCCCGCTCCACGTTGTCACCGAAGGGGAAGAAGGCGTCGGAACCCACGGTCACACCGGACTGGGTAGCGATCCAGGCCTTTTTCTCCTCAGCGGTGAGCACCTCGGGCTTGACCTTGAAGGTGTTCTGCCACACGCCCTCGGCCAGCACATCCTCGTACTCGTCGGAGATGTACACGTCGATGGCGTTGTCCCGATCGGGGCGGCGGATGCCGTCCACGAACTGGAGGCCCAGAACCTTGGGATGCTGGCGCAGCAGCCAGTTGTCCGCTTTGTTGCCTGCCAGACGGGTGCAGTGGATGCGGCTCTGTTGGCCGGCACCCACACCGATGGCCTGACCGTCCTTCACATAGCACACCGAGTTGGACTGGGTGTACTTCAGGGTGATCAAGGAGATGAGCATATCCCGCTTGGCGTGCTCGGGCAGCTCTTTGTTGTCGGTAACGATGTTGTTCAGCAGGTCGGCGTTGATCTCATAGTTGTTGCGGCCCTGCTCAAAGGTGATGCCGAACACGTCCTTGTGTTCGATGGCCTTGGGGACGTAGTTGGGATCGATCTCCACCACGTTGTAGCCGCCCTTACGCTTGGTCTTGAGGATGGCCAGGGCCTCCTCAGTGTAGCCGGGGGCGATGACGCCGTCGGACACCTCCAGAGCCAGATAGCGGGCGGTCTGGGCGTCGCACACGTCGGACAGGGCGGCCCAGTCGCCGTAGGAGCACAGCCGGTCGGCGCCACGGGCCTTCACATAGGCGCAGGCGATAGGGGACAGGTCCATGTCCTCCGCAAAGTAGATCTTCTTCTCCACGTCGGTGAGGGGAGTGCCCACAGCGGCGCCTGCGGGGGAGACGTGCTTGAAGGAAGCGGCGGCGGGCAGGCCGGTGGCCTCCTTCAGCTCCTTGACCAGCTGCCAGGAGTTCAGCGCGTCCAGAAAGTTGATGTAGCCCGGTTTGCCGTTAAGCACCTTGATGGGCAGCTCGCCGGACTCCATAAAGATGCGGGCAGGCTTCTGGTTAGGGTTGCAGCCGTATTTCAGCTCCAGTTCGGTCATGTTCTGTGCTTCCTCCTTTTTACTGATGCTTGTTGAGGATGACGGTCTCCCAGTTGCCGGTCATGATGTCGATATAGCGCACAAAGAGGGAGACCTTGTTCTCCTCATTGAGGCTGTTCCAGATCAGCTGGGCAAATTCCTCGGGAGTCTCGCTGGTGATGGCGATCTGCTCCGGCTCACCCTCGAAGGAGGGCAGGGGATTGCCGTCTCCCATGTAGGTGTGGATGAAGTGGCCCTGACCGGCCAGGGGCTTCTCATAGGCATAGAAGTAGCGGCGGCAGGAGGCGGGATCGCCGTCGGCGCTCTTCAAAATGGAGAGCACATAGTCGCCGTCCTTCTTCACCAGACCGGAAATACGGGGGGTGTAGTTGGGCTCATCCGGCTCAAAGGTGCGGGTGTGCAGAGCCTGAGAGAAGGTCTTGCCGGCGGCCAGGCCCTCCCGGATGGTGTCGGTCTGGTCACCGTTGGTGACAATGGTGGAGGCGCCGAACACCCGGACTGGATTGTAGATGATGAGGGAGGGGTCGGTCATCTTGGAGGGATCAAAGGCCTGGGTGCGGATGCCGTCGGGGGTCTCCACAAACACACGGTTGCGGGAGTTCTCGCTGCGGCCCATGATGAAGTAGGCGATGACCGCCTTGGTGTCGTCGGCGGAGCGGCCCAGCACGATGCCCCGGCCGGGATAGGGATTGCTTTGCAGCAGTTGGGTCAGGTCCAGCGTTTTCATAACATCATTCCCCTTCTTTGATGGTAACGATCCGTCCCTCCACGGAGAGGCGGCCTTGACAGAACAGAGCGACGGCCTGGGGCAGAATATGCCACTCGGCCTGCTCCATGACCCGGCGCTGGAGCACCTCGGGGGTGTCGCCGGGCAGGATGTCCACCGCTTTCTGGAGGACGATGGGGCCGCCGTCGGGCTCCTCATTGACGAAGTGGACGGTGGCGCCGGTGACCTTCACGCCGTAGGCCAGGGCCTTCTCGTGGACGTGAAGGCCATAATAGCCAGCTCCACAGAAGGACGGGATGAGGGCGGGATGGACGTTGAGGATGGCGTTGGGGTAGGCCTGCACCATTTCCTCAGTCAGGATGTGCATGAAGCCCGCCAGCACCACCAGATCGATATCCAGTTCCTTCAGCTTGGATACCAAGGCTTGAGTCATAGCCCGATTGGAGTCGTAGTCCTTCCGGGCTACCACATAGCCGGGGATGCCGGCGTTTTTGGCCCGTTCCAGGGCATAGGCGTCGGCTTTGGAGGAGATGACGGCGGCCAGCTCGCCGCCGCCCAGCTCACCCCGGTCCCGGGCGCCGATGAGGGCCTGAAGATTGGTCCCGCCGCCGGAGACCAGCACAGCGATTCGGGTCATACCAGTTCCACCCCGGCGTCGCCGTCAACCACAGAGCCGATGACGTAGGCCTGCTCGCCGGCCTGGGCCAGCAGTTCCATGGCCTGCTCCGCCTGAGCGGCGGGAAGGGCCAGGATCATGCCGATGCCCATGTTGAAGGTGTTGTACATATCCCGGGTGGGAATGCCGCCCTTCTTTTCGATGAGGTCGAAGATGGGCAGGCGGGGGAAGGAGTCCAGCTTAATCTGAGCGGTGAGGCCCTCGGTCATCATGCGGGGTACGTTCTCGTAGAAGCCGCCGCCGGTGATATGGCTGATGGCATGAACGTCGATGCCGCCCTTCAGCAGGGCCAGGATCGCTTTGACATAGATGCGGGTGGGAGTGAGCAGGGTCTCACCCAGGCTCTTGCCGCCCAGCTCCTCCATGGGGGAGGTCAGGTCGGCGTGCTCCACGTCCAGCACCTTGCGGACCAGGGAGAAACCGTTGGAGTGAACACCGGTGGAGGCCAGACCGATGAGGGTATCGCCTGCGGCCAGGGCCTTGCCGTCGATGATCTTCTCCTCGTCCACGATGCCAACGGAGAAGCCGGCCACATCGTAGTCGTCCTCCGCCATCAGGCCGGGGTGCTCGGCGGTCTCGCCGCCCACCAGGGCGCAGCCTGCCTGGCGGCAGCCCTCGGTGATACCAGCCACGATGTCGGCGATGCGGGCGGGATCGTTCTTGCCGCAGGCAATGTAGTCCAGGAAGAAGAGGGGAGAAGCGCCGCCGCAGATGATATCGTTGACGCACATGGCCACGCAGTCGATGCCGATGGTGTCGTGCTTGTTCATCAGCTGGGCCAGGCGCAGCTTGGTGCCCACGCCGTCGGTGCCGGACACCAGCACGGGCTTCTTCATGCCCGCCATATCGGGGGCAAACAGACCGCCAAAGCCGCCCAGGGTGCCCATGACGCCGGGGATATAGGTGGATTCCACCATGGGCTTGATGCGTTCTACCGACTCATAGCCGGCGGTCACATCCACGCCGGCGGCGGCGTAGGACTCAGAGTGAGAATTTTTCATACGGAGAAACCTCCTCGATTATTGGGTTTGACCGATTTTCTGTTCAAAGCGGAATTTTTCCCGGGCTTCCGGCACGGGCACCGGATAGCTGCCGGTGAAGCAGCCGTCGCAGAAGGTGCAGCCGCAGCCGTTGGCCAATTTATGGACGCTGTCCACGCTGAGGTAGCCCAGGGAGTCGGCGCCGATAATCTTGGCAATCTCCTCCACCGTGTGATTGCAGGCGATGAGATGATCCCGGGAGTCGATATCGGTACCGAAGTAGCAGGGATGGAGGAAAGGGGGCGCGGAGACCCGCATATGGACCTCTGTGGCCCCGGCCTCCCGCAGCAGCCCCACGATGCGGGCGGAAGTAGTACCCCGGACGATGGAGTCGTCGATGATGACTACCCGCTTGCCCCGCACAACGGAGGAAATGGGGTTGAGCTTGATACGCACCTTGTCCTCCCGGTTTTTCTGGCCGGGGGCGATGAAGGTGCGGGCGATATACTTGTTCTTGATGAAGCCGGTGCCGTAGGGGATGCCGGACTGCCGGGCATAGCCGATGGCGGCATCGATGCCGGAGTCGGGCACGCCGATCACGATGTCGGCCTGGACCGGATGCTCCAGGGCCAGGAAGGCGCCAGCCCGCAGCCGGGCTTCATGGACACCGGCACCGTCGATCACCGAGTCAGGCCGGGCAAAGTAGATAAACTCAAACACACACAGGCTGCTCTTGGCCTTGCCGCAGTGGGTCCGTATGCTCCGCAGGCCGGACTGGTCGGCGATGACGATTTCGCCGGGTTCCACATCCCGGAGGAAGTGGGCGCCGATGGCGTCCAGAGCGCAACTCTCCGAGGCGAACACATAGCCGCCGTCCAGGGTGCCGATGCACAGAGGCCGGAAGCCGTTGGGGTCCCGGGCGGCAATCAGCTTGCGGGGGGAGAGGAGCACCAGGGAATAGGCCCCCTGGATCACATCCATGGCGGCGGACACGGCCTCCTCGATGGAGGGGGCTTTCAGCCGGGCGCCGGTGATGGTGTAGGCGATGACCTCGGTGTCGCTGGTGGTGTGGAAGATGGCGCCGGACAGCTCCAGCTTCTCCCGCAGCTCGGCGGCGTTGGTCAGGTTGCCGTTGTGGGCCAGAGCCATGGAACCCTTCACATGGTTGATGACCATGGGCTGGGCATTGGTACGGCTCTTGCGGCCGGTGGTGGCGTAGCGCACATGGCCCACGGCCATACTGCCGGGACCCAGGTGCTCCAGAACTTCAGGGGTAAATACTTCGCTGACCAGTCCCACGTCCTTGTGGCTGGTGATGACGCCATCGTCATTGATGGCCATACCGGCGCTCTCCTGGCCCCGGTGTTGGAGGGCATAGAGCGCGTTGTAAGTAACAGAGGCGGCGTGGGTCATACCGGCCACACATACGCCGAAAACACCACATTCTTCATGAATTGTTGCCATGGCTTTTCTTCCTTTGCGTCAGGGGCTTGGACGTGGAAACCGGACGGACCGGTTATTCCTTGCCGGTCCAGCAGTAGGTACAGATTTTGTCGCGGTCAATGCCGATGGCCTCCAGCAGGCCATCCAGAGACTGATAGCCCAGGGAATCAAAGCCCATTTCCTTACAGATGGCCTTGAGCATACACTGGCCTCGCTCTGTGGAGGAGTCGGCATATTCCTCCAGATGCTGCTGCCCCTCGTCACCCTCCAGGTTCTGGATGGTGCGCCGGGCCAGCAGCTCCATGTCGGAGTTGCTGCGGGAGAAGTTCAGATATTTGCAGCCGTACATGATGGGGGGGCAGGCCGAGCGCATATGAACTTCTTCAGCACCAGACTCGTAGAGAAATTCTACCGTTTCCCTCAGCTGGGTGCCGCGGACGATGGAGTCGTCCACAAAGAGCAGCTTCTTGCCCTCGATGAGCTCGGGCACGGGAATCTGTTTCATTTTGGCCACCTGGTTGCGGGCCGCCTGATTGGCGGGCATGAAGGAACGGGGCCAGGTGGGGGTGTATTTGACGAAGGGGCGGGCAAAGGGCTTACCGCTGCGGTTGGCAAAGCCGATGGCGTGGGGCACGCCGGAGTCAGGCACACCGGCCACGTAGTCCACCTTGGGCAGCTGGCCCTTCTGGACCTCGTCCCGGGCCATGATCTCGCCGTTGCGGTAGCGCATAACCTCCACGTTGACTCCCTCGTAGTTGGAGTTGGGGTAGCCGTAGTAGGTCCACAGGAAGGCGCAGATCTTCATTTTGTCTCCGGCAGGGGCCAGGGTCTCCCAGCCTCTGGCGGTTACCTTGACCACCTCGCCGGGGCCAAGCTCGTAGGCGTCGATGTAGCCCAGCTTGTGGTAGGCGAAGGATTCAAAGGAGACGCAGCAGCCCTCGTCGTTCTGGCCGATGAGTACCGGCAGACGGCCCAGCTTGTCCCGGGCGGCGATGATGCCGTCGGGGGTGAGGATGAGCATGGTGCAGGAGCCATCGATCTCCTCCTGGGCGTGGCGGATGCCGGACACCAGGTCGTCCTTCTGGTTGATGAGGGCGGCGGCCAGCTCGGTAGCGTTCACCTTACCCGAACTCATGGCCATAAACTGGTGACCATGGTCGGAAAAGTACCGCTCAATCAGCGCCTCGGAGTTGTTGATGATGCCTACCGTAATGATGGCGTACAGACCCAGATGGGAGCGTACCAGGAGGGGCTGAGGGTCGGTGTCGCTGATGCAGCCGATGGCGGAACAGCCCTTGAACTCGGCCAGGTCTTTGTCGAACTTGGTACGGAAGGGGGTGTTCTCGATATTGTGGATCTGGCGCTGAAAGCCGATCTTGGGATCATAGACCGCCATGCCGCCCCGCTTGGTACCCAGGTGGGAATGGTAGTCGGTGCCGAAGAACACGTCCATGACGCAGTCGCGCTTAGAGATAGTGCCAAAGAAACCGCCCATGCCTTACTTGTCCCCCATCAGACGGCGCATGACCTCTTCATAGGCCTCTTCGGCGCCGCCCAGATCCCGGCGGAAGCGGTCCTTGTCCAGCTTCTCATGGGTCTTCTCATCCCACAGGCGGCAGGTGTCGGGGGAGATCTCGTCGGCGAGCACGATGGTGCCGTCGGCGGTCTTGCCGAACTCCAGCTTGAAGTCCACCAGATCGATGCCGATCTCCTTCATGAAGCCCTTCAGCAGGTCGTTGACAGCAAAGGCGTACTTCTTGATGAGCTCGATCTCTTCCTTGGTGGCCAGCTTCAGGGCCAGAGCGTGATAGTCGTTGATGAGGGGATCGCCCAGGTCGTCGTTCTTATAGGAGAACTCGATGGTGGGCTCGTCAAACACGATGCCCTCCTCCACGCCATAGCGCTTGGCGAAGGAACCGGCGGAAATGTTGCGGATAATGACCTCCAGGGGGACGATGGATACCTTCTTCACGGCGGTCTCGCGGTCGCTGAGCTCCTCCACATAGTGGGTAGGCACGCCCTTCTCCTCCAGGCGGCGCATCAGGTTGTTGGTCATGCGGTTGTTGATGGCGCCCTTACCGGTGATGGTGCCCTTCTTCAGGCCGTTGAAAGCGGTAGCGTCGTCCTTGTAGGACACAATGACCACCTGGGGATCGTTGCTGGCGAAAACCTTCTTAGCCTTGCCTTCGTAGAGCTGCTCTTTCTTCTCGTAAGCCATGACGTGATGCTCCTTTTTCTATTCTAAATTGATTTGATTACAGTTTTTCTACAATATGGCGGTCTTTTTCCATCACTTCTTCCGCCATGCGGGCCTTGAACTGGACCAGCTTGTCGGTCAGTTCGGGATCGGACAGGGCCAGCATCTGAGCGGCCAGGATAGCGGCGTTGTCAGCGCCATCCACCGCCACGCAGGCCACGGGGATGCCCTTGGGCATCTGGACCATGGACAGCAGAGAGTCCAGACCGCCCATCATGGATGTCTTGATGGGAACGCCGATGACGGGCAGGGTGGTGTAGGCGGCCAGCACACCGGCCAGATGGGCGGCCTTGCCGGCAGCGGCAATGATAACACCGAAACCGTTTTCCATGGCGTGGGAGGCCAGTTCCTCAGCGGCGGCAGGGGTGCGGTGGGCGGAAATAATGCGGACCTCAGCGGGAATGCCGAAGGACTGCAGACGCTGGATGCAGGGGCGCATGGTGTCCAGATCGGAGTCGGAACCCATGACAACAGCAACTTTTTTGCTCATAAGACCCTCCTGTATACCTAAAAATTTTTCAGGGCTGGAAAAAATAAATCAGGGCATCCGGTATACGGATGCCCTGACGGTTTCAGACCCTGAGGTTGGACAGGTTGGTGCCGTGGATGGATCGCCAGTTTGCGTAAAACCAGTGCAGTGATGACATCCCCGTACCTCCCCATTTGTTTGATTCATGTAAAATAATATCGGATTTTTTTGTGCTTGGCAAGGGCACTGGTGGATTTTTGTCTTGTTATACAACTTTGACGAAAAAAGGAAGGGGTACGTTGTGGAAGAAGAGAGGAACCGCGCCGAAAGAGGTTGCGTTCCGGAGCGGCAGAGGCTATACTTGCCATAGGAAGAATCCGTCGAAAAGGGGAGGCGGCCCGAGTGAAATCCAGCCGGAACGAGACGGTAAAAAACAGTGTGGGACGAGCGCTGTTCGTGGCTCTCAGCGTACTGCTCCAGGTGGCCTGGATCGTAGGGCTGGTACTGCTGCTCAACGATTATTATTATGCTGCCTCTCTTATCACCAGCGTGCTGGCCTTCCTGGTGGTGCTCAATCTCTATGGCAAACAGATGACTGGCCCTATGAAGGCCTCCTGGATCATTTTGATCCTCTTTTTCCCTGTGATGGGCCTGTGCATCTATCTGATGTTTGGACGTCCCAACTGTACCCGTGTCATGCGCCGGCGGTTTGAGCGCCTCCAGCAGCGGACCCAGGACCTCCTGCCTGACGGTGAGACGGTGCTGGCCCGGATGGAGGAGCAGGACAAGGGGATCGCCAATCAGCTGCGCTATCTCTCACGACGGGCCGGGTTTCCGGCCTATGAGAACACCGACGTAGAGTATTATGCCACGGCGGAAGAAGGACTGGAGGCCCAGAAGCAGGCCTTGCGGCAGGCCGAACACTTTATCTTTATGGAGTACCACGCCATTGAGGACTCCCAATCCTTCCACGGCCTGGAGGAGATTCTGGTGGAGAAGGTCCGGCAGGGTGTGGAAGTGCGGCTGCTGTACGACGACATGGGCAGCATGGGCTTTATCAGCCCGGCTTTCATCAAGCGGATGGAAAAGCTGGGCATCCAGTGCCGGGTATTCAATCCCCTGATGCCGGTACTCAATATTTTTATGAACAACCGGGATCACCGGAAGATTACCGTCATTGACGGCAAGGTGGGCTTTACGGGCGGTTACAATCTGGCGGACGAGTACTTTAACCTGACGCATCCCTTTGGTTGGTGGAAAGACACAGGGGTCAAGCTGACGGGGGATGCGGTGCCCAGTCTGACGGTGATGTTTCTGACCATGTGGAACGGAATCAAGGAGACCGACAAGGACTTTGCCCCCTACCTGCCCAAAGTGGACTATCAGGCCAGAGAGCGGTGTGTGGTGGTCCCCTATGGGGACAGCCCTCTGGACAATGAACAGGTTGGGGAGACGGTCTACCTGAATATGGTCAAAAACGCCAAGGACTATGTATATGCCATTACGCCCTACCTGATTTTGGACGACGAGCTCATCTCGGAGTTGACCCTGGCGGCCATGCGGGGGGTGGAGGTGCGGATCATCACTCCCGGTATCCCGGATAAAACGCTGGTCTACAAGGTGACCCGCTCCTATTATGGATGCCTGGCGGACCGTGGCGTGCGGATTTTTGAGTATACCCCCGGCTTCTGCCACGCCAAGATGATGCTGTGCGACGGGGAGACGGCGGCAGTGGGTACCATCAATCTGGATTATCGCAGCCTGTATCTCCACTTTGAAAACGGTGTGTTCCTCTATGACTGCAAGGCGGTGGAAGATGTGGGGAAGGATTTTGTGGAGACCTTTGCCCAGTGCCGGGAGGTCACAGAGGATTACCGGGGCAGGAAGCTGGGTCTGGGCCGGACACTGCTGCGGCTCTTCGCCCCCTTGATGTAACAGAAAAAGCCTGCCGGAAAATTTCCGGCAGGCTTTTTTGTGTCAACTGCGTCCGCTGACCGCATGAAAGACGGCCACCGAGCGGGGACCCATCTGAAGTCCATTGCCGCTGAACAGAGGACCGGCGGCAAAGGGATCGGGGCAGGCGGTATGGAGCACCAGACTCCACCGCAAGCCGGAGGGCAGCTCAGGCAGGCCCTGCCAATGTGCCTCCCAGTGGGAATTGACCGCCAGCAGAATCAGGTCGTCGGCGGTGTCGTCCTGGTTCCGGCCGGTGAAGAGCACGCCGATCTGCCGGGTCTGCTCATCCATCTTGGCGTTCCAGGCTGCCCCGTTGTGAAGGGACACCGAGGGCCAGCCGCACCGGGCAGGGGCGGTCTCTCCGCGGATAATGGGGTGTGCTTTGCGGAAGGCGATCATTTGCGAGACAAAGTGGAACAGGTCCTGATGGTTTTCCAGCCGGGACCAGTCCAGCCAGGAAATCTCGTTGTCCTGACAGTAGGCGTTGTTGTTGCCAAACTGGGTGTTGGCAAACTCGTCACCCGCCAGGAACATGGGGGTGCCCCGGCTGCACAGCAGCACGGCAAAGGCGTTTTTCATCAGCCGGTCACGGAGGGACAGCACCGCCGGGTCCTCGGTGTCCCCCTCCACGCCGCAGTTCCAGCTGTTGTTGTCGTTGGCCCCGTCGGTGTTGCCCCAGCCGTTGGCCTCGTTGTGCTTGACGTCGTAGGAGTACAGGTCGTACAGGGTAAAGCCGTCGTGGCAGGTGAGGAAGTTCACCGAGGCGTTCTGCCGCTGGGAGGGGGGATACAGGTCGGCGGAACCGGTGATACGCTGGACTGCCGCCCAGGCCAGACCTCCGTCTCCCTTCAGGAAGCAGCGCAGGTCGTCCCGGTACTTGCCGTTCCATTCTGCCCACCGGTTCCAGGAGGGAAAGGACCCCACCTGGTACAGTCCGCCGGCGTCCCAGGCCTCGGCAATGAGCTTCACCCGGCCCAGAATGGGGTCGAAGGCCAGGCTCTCCAGCAGGGGCGGCTCAGACAGGGGAGCGCCGTCGGTGTCCCGGCCCAGAATGGAGGCAAGATCAAACCGGAATCCGTCCACCCGGTACTCCACCACCCAATACCGCAGGCAGTCCAGAATGAACTGACGCACCACCGGATGGTTGCAGTTGAGGGTGTTGCCCACGCCGGAGAAGTTATAATACTTGCCGTCGGGGGTGAGCATATAGTAGATGTTGTTGTCCAGACCCTTGAAGGAGAAGAAGGGGCCCTGCTCGTTGCCTTCGGCGGTGTGGTTGACCACCACGTCCAGAATAACCTCAATGCCGTGCTCGTTGAGGGTGCGGATCAGATGCTTGAGCTGGGTGCCCTCGTGGTTGAACTCCGGAGTGGCGGTGTAGCTGGTGTTGGGGGCGAAGAAGCAGACGGTGTTGTAGCCCCAGTAGTTGAGTAGCTGGCGGCCGTCCACGATGCGCTCGTCGGCCATCTCGTCAAACTCAAAGATGGGCATCAGCTCCACTGTGTTGACCCCCAGCTCCAGCAGATAGGGCAGCTTCTCCAGCAGGCCCTCAAAGGTGCCGGGGTGCTTGACACCGGAGGAGGGATGCTGGGTAAAGCCCCGGACGTGGGTCTCATAGATGATCATATCCCGGAAGGGGAGATGGGGGTCGTGGAAGTCCCCCCAGTCAAAGATATCCTCCACCACCCGGGCGTGGTAGGAGCAGCCGGGGGTCTGGTTCACGCCCCAGATACTCTGGCCGGTGACCGCCCGTGCATAGGGGTCCAGCAGGTATTTGGTTTTGTCAAAGAGCAGGCCCCGGTCCGGGTCATTGGGACCGTCCATCCGATAGGCATATTCGATCTCGTAGATGTCCAGGTCAAAGACGATCATAGAGAAGGTGTTGCCGATACGAAAGTTCTCCGGGAAGGGCAGGATGGCAAAGGGTTCCTGCTGGGTGCGGCGGAAGAGGCACAGCTCGCAGTAGGTGGCGTTGATGGAGTGGATGGTGAAGCTGACTCCGCCGGGCACCACGTTGGCGCCATTCAGCAGAAACAGGCCGGGCCGCACCCGGAAGCCGGAGATGTTGTTGGTGGCGGCCAGGGGTTTGGCGGGCAGAAGGGGGGTGGGCTTTGGGACCATGGGAAAGTCTCCTTTAAAAAAGAGGGGCGCTGCATCGGTGTGCAGCGCCCCGGCTTTTATTTGGCGTAGTAGTTGATGAGGCAGCCCGCCAAAACAATATCACGTTCTTCGCGGGTCATGCCGGGCAGCTTCAGGGTGACGGTGTGCTCCGTACCGTTCTGGATAAGGACGGCGGGGATGACATCGGCGCCGCTGTCCAGGGCGGTGCGGACGCCGGGGATGTACAGCTTGTCGCCGGGCTGGATGTTCCAGTCCTTTACGTCCTCGTTGATGAAGGGCAGCATACCCCAGTTCACCACGTTGGAGCGGTAACGCTTGGTGGCGTACTCAGCGGCCAGGTTGGCCACGCCGCCCAGCACACGCTGGCAGGAGGCAGCCTGCTCACGGGCGGAGCCGTCGCCGGGCTTGAGGGCCATCACCAGGGAGCCCAGGCCGGTGTTGGCGGGATTGTGGCCCATCAGGGCCTCCTTCACCTCGGGGGCCTCGGGGTTGGTACGGCGCAGCTTCTCCACCGCCAGAATCTCCTTGGCCCGGGGCACATACTGGGGATCCTTCCGGCTCAGAGCGAACTCAGACAGCTTGATGGGGTTGGAGCGGTAGGAGGAGGTCTCGCCGGAGGGGATTAGCTCGTCGGTGGTGGTGACGGGATCATAGATGGCGGAGCAAACGGTGAGCAGCAGGTTGTCGGGCAGAGCAACCTGCTCCGGCCAGTCGGCGATGTTGGGACCAAAGACCAGCTCCTGGCTGGGATCAGCCTTGCCCACGCCGAAGTACACCCGGGCCTTGTAGGGGGTGTCGTCATAGGCGAAGGGCTCCACGGCGGGGTCAACGGGGGGATTGGGCAGCTCGTCGGCTCCGGTGAGCACGCCGCCGTTGAGGGCGGTAGCGGCGATGGAGCGGGCGTCCATCAGGGCCACATAGGACACCTGGCCGTCGGAGGGCTTGGAGCCCTCCCGGTTGGGGAAGTTGCGGGTGGAGTGGCGGATGGAGAAGGCACCGTTGGCGGGCACGTCGCCGGCGCCGAAGCAGGGACCGCAGAAGCAGGAGCGGATGGAGGCGCCAGCCGCCATCAGGGAGGCGATGTAGCCACGCTTTGTCAGCTCCAGGTTGACGGGCTGGCTGGTGGGGTAGACGGACAGCCAGAAGGCGTCGGAGCCGATGGCGTGGCCGTCCAGCACCTGGGCTGCCCGGACAATGTTTTGATAGGTGCCGCCGGAGCAGCCGGCGATGACACCCTGATCCACCATGAACTTGCCGTCCACGATCTTGTCCAGCAGGGAGGCAGGCTTGCTCTTCAGCTTCAGCTGGCGCATAGTGTCCTCGTCCACCTGGTGGAGGAGGTCGGCCATGTTCTCCTTAAACTCCTGGATGGTGTAAGCGTTGGAGGGATGGAAGGGCAGGGCGATCATGGGCCGGATCTTGTCCAGCTCCACATGGATGACGCCGTCATAGTAGGCGCCGTCAGCGGGGGCCTGGGGCTTGAACTCGCCGCCGCGGCCCAGCACCGCCAGGTGGTCCTTCAGGGTGTCGTCGGCCACCCACACGGAGGACAGGCAGGTGGTCTCAGTGGTCATGACGTCGATGCCGGAGCGGTAGTCCATGGACAGGTTGGCCACGCCGGGGCCGAAGAACTCCATGACGGCATTCTTGACAGTACCGTCTTTAAAGGTGGAGCGGATCAGCTCCAGGGCCACGTCCTGGGGACCCACGCCGGGGATGGGGGCGCCGGTGAGATAGATGGCAATGACCTTGGGATAGCTGATGTTGTAGGTCTTTTCCAGCAGCTGCCGGGCCAGCTCGGGACCGCCCTCACCGATGGCCATGGTGCCATAGGCGCCGTAGCGGGTGTGAGAGTCGGAGCCCAGGATCATCTTGCCGGGGGCGGCGTACCGCTCTCTCATATAGGAGTGGATCACGCTCTGGTGGGCGGGGACGAACTCGCCGCCGTACTTCTTGGCAGCGGACAGACCGAACACATGGTCGTCCTCATTGATGGTGCCGCCCACGGCGCACAGGGAGTTGTGGCAGTTGGTGAGCACATAGGGGAGCGGGAACTCCTTCATGCCGGAAGCCCGGGCGGTCTGGATGATGCCGACGTAGGTAATGTCATGGGAGGCCATGGCGTCAAACTTGATGGCCAGACTGTCCATAAAATCGCTGGTATTATGGGCCTTCAGAATGGAATAGGCCATGGTGCCTTTCTTTGCCTCCTCGGGAGCGGGCAGGTCGGCGGCGGGGCCGTCCTGGACAGGCACAAAGGCGTTGTTTTTATAGTAGACGCCCTGACGGGTGATGTTCAGCATATGATTCCCTCCGATGCTCTTGAATTATCTTTCATCATACCAACTTTTTCTTGCAAGTGCAAGAGCTTTGTCCGTCATTTTCTGGATGATGAAATTTATGTCAACTTTTTCTGCCGGTGTTTTCTTGACGGCTCTATGGGAAATAGGATAAAATATGTCGAAGATATCCCAGTTCTGGCAAGGAGCATACCATGAAGAAACGCATATTTACGCTGTTTTTGCTGCTGGCGGTGGTAGTTGGACTATTTCCGGCCGCTATGGCGGCGGGGACGGAGCAAATCACCGTCCGGTTTTACGATGAGGTGAGCCAGCGTTACAGTGAACCCACTGTGACTGATCGTGTCAATTTGACTCTGGACGGGGAGGCGTTGATACCGGAGGACGTGCCGGCGCTGGCCTACTATCCGGAGGGAAGCACCAACGGCCGTACCCTGGTGCCTGTCCGGCTCATCTCCGAGGCACTGGACGCTACAGTGACCTGGGTGCCTGAGACCCGGCAGATCATCATCCTGCGGGAGGAGAGCACCATTGTACTGACGGCAGGCAGCGCCACGGCCCTGGTGGACGGTCAGGCGGTGGAGCTGCCCGACGGAGTGCCCGCCGGCGGCGTCATGTGGGATGGCAAGGAGAGCACCATGGTACCTCTCCGCTTTGTGTCTGAGCAGTTGGGGGCCGGTGTGGAATGGGTGGGGGAGACGGCTACAGTGGCCATTACCTCCCCGGAGGAGCCTCAGCAGCCAGACCCCACCCAGCCCCAGGAGGGAGATCTGGGGTGGATTACCGAGTTGTCCTTTGATGAGGAGGAGCAGACCTTTACCATCACCGCCGACCATACGCCCAAGTACCGCATTGTGGACCTGGGGGACCGGCTGGCCATAGACTTGCTGGGGGCGGTGTACGCACCGGCGGTAGGGAAAGATCTGACTCTCCAGGTGGAGAGCGACGCCATTGAGAAGATCCGCTGTTCCCAGCACAGGGATGATCTGGGCTACGGGTATCCCCACACCTTGCGGGTGGTGCTGGATCTGGCCTCCGGTGTCAGCTATGCACAGCATCTGTCCGTATCTTCCGGTGGGAATCAGGTGCGGGTCAGCGTCACCGATGTGCCGGAAGAGCCGGAGGTGCCCCCTTTGGATCCGAGCAAGATTACCATTGCCATTGATCCCGGCCACGGCGGCAATCAGCCGGGTGCGGTCTATCCCGATGAAAATGGAAATGATGTAAAGGAAAAAGATCTGACCCTGCCCATGTCCCTGATGCTGGCAGATATCCTGGAGGAGCGGGGGTACAACGTGGTACTTACCCGGACAGGGGATGACTCGGTGAGCCTGGCCGACCGGGCCAAAATGGCCAACGCCGCCCAGGCGGAGGTCTTTGTCAGCATCCACTGCAACGCCCTGGACCGGACGGATTATGAGGGGATCTTTACCTATTATTATCCCAACAGCACCCGGGGTGAGGCCTTGGCCAAGCAGGTGCAGGCCGGGGTAGTAGCCGCCACCGGCGGCATCGGACGGGGGACTCCCTCCGCCAATTTCCAGGTGCTGCGAGAGACCACCATGCCCGCCGTGCTGGTGGAGACGGGTTTTATGAGCTGTCCGGCGGAGCTGGCCCGGCTGTGTGACCCCGACTATCAGCAGCAGATTGCCCTGGGTATTGCCGACGGCGTGGAGGCCTATCTGAAGGCCGGAACATAAAGAAAAAGCCGCGTTTTCTCTGATAGAACAGAGGAAACGCGGCTTTTTTGTGAGAAGGATCAAAAAATCTTGCGCCCGGCCAGTTCATCCTTCTGGATGGAGGTGTTGACCACCTCAAAGTGGGTGAAGGTGGCCCGGATGGCGGCCAGCTCGTCATGGTCGGCCAGGGCTTGGGCCAGTTGGATATGGGCGTTGTGCAGGAGGGAGGCCTGTTCCTTGTCCTCCATGATACGGACGTAGACGGTGCCGATAAAATCATTTACGGTGGCCCGGATAGCGCCGAACAGGGAGCGGATCAACTTGTTGCCCGAGGCGTCGCACAGCAGGTTGTGAAATTCCTGGTCATAGTGGGAGGCCTTTTCTGCATCCGTTTCATCCCGCATTTTTACAGCCAGTTCCATCAGGCGGGCGGCCTGGCCGGGCAGAATACGGTTGGCGGCCAGACGTGCGGTCTCACTTTCCAGACCGCGGCGTAGCTGGCTGACCTGCAGGTAGTTGGTCTCACCCAGCAGCAGCATCATGCGGAAACTGGCGCTCAGGTTTTGTTCCAGGTCGCAGGTGAGGAAGTTGCCAGCACCGTGGACACTGGAGATAAAGCCCATCAGACTCATGGTGCGCAGGGCTTCCCGGACGGAATTGCGGCTGACGCCCAGCAGTTCGGCCAGATCCCGTTCAGGGGGCAGGTGCTCACCCCGTTTCAGATTGCCTTTCCAGATTTCACTCTGGATATAATTGACTACCTTTTCATAGGTGCGTTCCGATCGTTCGTTCATGGAGCCTCCAAATTCGAGCATTTTCTATAACCTAACTATTATATCATAAAAAATATCACGACACAACTGCAACCCGCAGGACCAGATTTGGAGAGAAGACAGAAACACCGGCAAGGATGGATCGGCCTTGTCGGTGTCTCTGCGTTCATATGGAGGAAGACGATACGCGGAGCAGGTCCGCGAGAATAAACCGGGCAAGCGGTTTATTCACAAAAGGGAAATTATTTGACGCCCATCCAACCGGAGATGACCATACGCTGGACCTCAGAGGTGCCCTCGTAGATCTCGGTGATCTTGGCGTCGCGCATCATGCGCTCAAAGGGATACTCACGGGTATAGCCGTAGCCGCCCACCAGCTGCACGCAGCGGCGGGTCACGTCGCTGGCGGTCTCGGAGGCGAAGAGCTTGCCCATGGCGGCCAGATGGCTGTAGGGCTCGCCATCCTGCTTGGCCTGAGCGGCCCGGTAGATGAGCAGACGGGCGGCGTCCACCTTGGTCTGCATATCGGCCAGCTGGAACTGGGTGTTCTGGAACTGGCTGATGCGCTTACCGAACTGGATGCGCTCCTGAGTGTACTTCACGGTCTGGTCGATGCAGCCCTGAGCGATGCCCAGCGCCTGGGCGCCGATGCCGATGCGGCCGCCGTCCAGGGTCATCATGGCAATCTTGAAGCCCTTGCCAACCTCGCCCAGCAGGTTCTCCTTGGGTACCTTGCAGTTGTCGAAAATCAGCTCGCAGGTAGAGGAGCCGCGGATACCCATTTTCTTCTCGTGGGCGCCCACGCTGAAGCCCGGGGTGTCCCGGTCCACGATAAAGGCGGAAATGCCCTTGGTGCCCAGGGACTTGTCGGTCATAGCGAAGATGACGAACACGGAGGCATAGCCGGCGTTGGTGATAAAGATCTTGGAGCCGTTGATGAGCCAGTGATCGCCCTTATCCTCGGCGGTGGTTTTCTGCATGGCGGCGTCGGTGCCAGCGCCGGGCTCAGTGAGGCCGAAGGCGCCCAGCTTCTCACCGGAGCACAGAGCGGGCAGATATTTCTGCTTCTGCTCCTCGGTGCCGAAATGCTCGATGGGCCAGCAGCACAGGGAGGAGTGAGCGGACACCATGACGGAGGTGGTGGCGCAGTGCTTAGCCAGCTCCTCACAGCAGGCGATGTAGGTCAGATAGTTCAGACCGGCGCCGCCGTATTCCTCAGGATAGGCAATGCCCATCATGCCCATGTCGGCCAGCTTGTGCCAGGTCTCCTCGGGGAAGCGCTCCTGCTCGTCGATCTCGGCGGCCAGAGGGGCTACCTCCTTGACGGCAAAGTCGTGGAGCATATCAATGATTTCCTGTTCTTCTTCGTTGAATTTGAAATTCATAAAACAGCACTCCTTCTATCATGGGCGGCGAACGGTGTAACCGGCGGAAGGGAGAGGGGAGAGGGGAGCAGGGG
>NZ_NFIB01000027.1:0-44868 GCF_002159385.1 Flavonifractor sp. An52 | reverse complement strand
CAACACTGCCAACGAGGATCATCTGCCTCCGCTGGTCAAGCGGAGACGGTGGCTGTCAGCACAAACGCAGGTGGCATAACCGGACATGTTGGGTGTGCGGTTTTCTTGACTATTCCAATAAGGTCGCCGAGGATATAGACGGTATCCTTTCCTGTGATCTTGCGGTTCCAGTTTTCGATGAGGGTTTCGTCCATCTCCTCGATACTGGAAAAGGGGCGGTTGCATAGGCGGATGCAGTTTTCGTGACCGAGATGCAGGTCAGAGGTAAAGAAGATCATGGGGTTTCACCCTCCTTCTTCATCCTGGGAACTGGGATTGGCTGCCATCGGCAGTATTTTGCAAGTTCATCCTGACGCTCCCGAGGCAGGTTCATAAAATCGACAATGCTCTCTCCCGGAAACCTGTCGTGGCAGTAGGCGGGAAAGACTCCCTCCGGCACGATGCCGATGGACTCCGCTCCGGTCAGGCGGGCCTTCAGTTCCTCTGCGTTTCGGATGCATACGGGAATGCCTGCCCGATAAAGCGCCAGGAAGAAACGGACCGCCTCAATCGTCCGGGTCTCCGCAAGACCGGCCACCACCAGATAGTAGCCATGCGCATCTTGGTGTACGATGCAGTCGATGTGGGTGCTGTTGCCGCCCCGGCATACCTCCCAGGGGTGACCGGTGCGGGGACGCTCCTTCAGCCACCGTGCAAAAGCTTCGGGGGAATCTCCGTCCAGCTTGGACAGTCCCTCGTCCCGCCCATCGGCGTGGAGAGCGTACTGCTCTTTTTCCGATTTCTCCGTTCCGGTGTAACCCATAGCCTGATAGCCCAGAGCACAGAAGTGATAGAATTCGTTTGCGGTCACGGATGGGAGCCGCTTGTTATTTCCCAAAGGATGCCCCACCGCCAAGGTGAGAAACTCCTCCACCTCCTGCTGGGAGAAGTCCTGGAAGAACTCCTCCTTCCACTGTGGGAATACCCTCCACAGATCCCGGCGCAGGATGGTTCCGGTTCGATGCCAGATGGGCAGCTCCCGCTCCACCAGTTCCTGATAAGAGCCGGTCTCCACCATCTGAACGGCGTTCCGTACCGCCTCCTCCAGCCAAGCGGTGAATTTGGAGATGTCGTTGGGGAAGGCGCGCTCTTTGCGGCTGTCCACCTCCAGCACATGGCGATGGCCCAGGAATACCGCCCGGTATCCGATCTCCTGATCCTCGCCGGCGGCAAAGTGGAACCACGCTGCCTCCTCCGGGAACTCGGAATGCCACCAGGTTTCAAACTCCTCAAAGCTCTCCACCTGGCCGTCCGCCCGCAGCTCCTCAAAGCTGCCGAAGTCTTCGATGGTACCTCGCTCCGCACGGAGACATAGTTCCCAGCTTGTGTTCTCCGCGCCTGGCTCCAGCCGGTGGAGAAGGCGGAAGATCCGGTCGATGGCCGCATAGGATGTCTCGTCATAGGTGAAGGAGCAGTTGATGTTTCGGTATTCCACCCGACCCAGCCAGTTGATGTAGTGCTTGATCTCCGGCGCTTTCATGTTTTCACCTCCTCAGTATCCGTGTCCCCATCCTCCGTTTCCTCAAACTGGAGCCGGAAGAGGGCAGCGTGCTCTCCCACAAGAGCGGGGTATTTGTAATAGACATGGCGGCAGAGGGTTTTGTACAGTTCAAGGAGCCTCGGATCATCTCCGAAGTCCACAAGCCCGTCCATGATTCGCTCGATCTCCCGCTCCTCGGTGATCCTGCCGTTCAACACCTGTTCTACCAAACGGCTGTATTGCTGATATGCGGCGTCCATTAGGCGGGAAATGTTCTGGACGATTTCACGGATTGCGGCAAAGCACGCCTCCCGCTCCTTGGCCTCCGGTCTTTCTTCCTCCGTCATAATGTTTCCCCTCCCGTCAAGAGCTGCGGCGCAGCCTCCACGCTGTGGAAGAGGAAGTGCATCCGGTCGATATGCTTGTCAATATGCCAGTGTCCACAGAACCAGTGGTCGTATTTGAGTTTCCGCTCGATCTCCTCCAACCATTTCTCGGTAGAGTCGTCCACGGTACTCTGGTCGATCATCGGAAGAAAGACCTCGCGCGGCTCATACGGATAGGGACAGGTGTGGGAGAGGACGGTATCTACCTGCCACCCGCAGGCGTCCAGCGTCTGGATAACCTTGTCCTTGATCTCCTGGGAAGGCTGTTCGTCCGGCCACCAGCCGTACCCTCTGGCCAGCCGGTAGAATTTGTCCACGCTGTAAGCTCCGCCGATGACCAAGTGTCGGAGACCTTCCAGATCAAAGATCTCACCATCCATAGCAAACAGCAGGCGGGGAAAGGCTTCCTCTACCCAGACTGTCCCGCCGTTCCACTGCTTCGTCCGATAGGAAGAGATGCTGGCCGGCCGGATCTCATGGTTGCCGTGGATGCAGAGCATCGTCGGCTTTACGGCGGTAAGAACTTTCTTCATCTCTGTGTCTCGCCGGTTTCGGTAGTAGTTCGCTCCTACATCTCCAAGCAGAACCAGAGTATCCTGCTCTGTCAGCTTCTTGCTGTCGCAAAACTGTATGACCTCATAGGGGTCTCCGTGGATATCACCCGTGTAATAGATCATTGGTCATTCCACCTTTCTTTTCTCATTATACCAACTCGGAAGCCCCATATCCGGGACTTTCCAAAAACATATCCACCGTTCCAAAAATATATCCAGCTTTACTGGCATAGATCGGCCGGCAGTCAATGCTCGTGACTTCCGGTTGATTGCTTTCTCAGGTTCAGACGGTAAAATCAAAGTTATCTGGTTTACCGTATCTGCCGTGATGCTCTTTCAAGGAAGCTTTCAGCGATTTTATAACATCCAGGAGAATCAGCATCTCATAGGTGCTGCAATCCGAAAGGAGCAGGGCGATTTCTTCGCTGGCGCACCGTTCAGTGCTGGTGACTTGCTCCATCAAAAGCCGGTCGGGAGATACGCCCAACGCATTGGCGATAAGCACAAAGGTGTCAAGGCTCATGCTCTTGATCCCGCTCTCTATGTAGCTGATGTAAGATGGCGTTTTATCTACCAGTTCAGAGAGCATCGCTTGCGAAAGGTGGTTGCGCTGGCGGACTTCACGGATGTGTTTTCCAATGACTTTGTAGTTCAGGCTCATAATAAGACCTCCAAAAAAATTTTGCAGTCTTATTATAGTGTTTAGATTATATCATCAACTCGGCCTTATATCAATTTCACCTCAGGTTGATATACTCTTAGAAATAGATAATCTGGAGAATATATTTGAGGGGGGAAGCCGATGACGGAACATGATTTGACCGAGAGCCAGCTGATCGGCTCCCGTATTCGAGATGCGCGGATCAATCGCCGGATGAGCCAGGCCGATCTTGCTGCGAAGGCCAATATCTCGCTGCCGCATATCAGCAATATCGAAAAAGGCAAGACGAGCATGAAGTTGGAAACCTTTATCCGAATCATCGAAGCCCTGCAAGTGTCTGCTGATTCCCTTCTTCGGCCCGATGTGCCGGAGGTGAGAAGTCTATACCAGAGCGAGTTTGACGAGCTGCTGGCCGACTGCTCTCCCAAGGAGCTGGATTCCATCCTGAAGATTGTTCGTGAGTTGAAATCCACTATGGCCAGACGGGATGACAATACCTGAAAATTTGCGAGCTGGAATTGCCGGCTCGCTTCTTTTTTTCTCATCTATCGACCAGAAGTCAAGGTGTTGACTTCTGGTCGATTTTGTTATTAGTCTGCAGATTATATAATGGCCTGGAAGAGAAATAACACAGGGGGAGCAAATATGTCAGATCTGACCGTTCAAAATAGAGAGTCAGAGCAGGAGGTTATGCCCTCATTTGATTTCCTGCTGGAGAGGGAAACGGAACGAAACACCCTTTTAGCGGAACATCGTGCCTGGTTAAAGGAAATCAAGCGGGAACGCCCGCTTCCCAAAACACATTACCGTGTGGCGGTATACATCCGCTACTTCAACCAGACCCGCTATGAGGACTATCTCTCAGCTCATAAAAAGCAATTTCTTGATACACTGGCTCTCTGCCCAAACTGGAAGTTTGTCGGTTTCTATGTGGACGAGGGCAGCACTGCGCCCAATATGGAGAACGCCCCGGAGTGGTCAAGGCTCCTTCAAGACTGCTACGAGGAAAAGGTCGATCTGATCGTTACCCAGAAAGCAAGCAATATCTCGAAGAAGCTCTCCGAGCTTTCTTTCTGTACGCGCCTTTTGGCAGCACTCTCAAAGCCAGTGGGCGTTTACTTCGTTTCGGAGGATATTTATACGCTGGCTTCCTATTACCAAGAGGATCTACACGACCCCTACTTTTTGCCAGATCCCGGTTGGAAGATACTTCCTGATGACAAACCCCGGAGGGAAATGCTGCATGATTGACAAGTCCACACGCAAACAGCTTGCGGAACGGAAAGAACGGGTCCGCCGGCGTATCAACACAAAAGTTGACCCGGAGAACTATGAATTCATTCCGGCCAAAAAGCCCATCGACTATTACGACAATGATATAAGGCAGCGGATCGCCGTGTATGCCCGTGTCTCCACAGACAATGTCCAGCAGACTTCCTCCTATGAGCTGCAAAAGAAATACTATGAAGATTTTGTTGTGCATCATCCCAACTGGACATTGGTCAAAATCTATGCGGATGAGGGCATCAGCGGGACTTCTCTGGCTCATCGGGACGAGTTCAACAGCATGATCGCCGATTGCCGTAGCGGGAAAATCGATATGATCATTACCAAAAGCGTGTCTCGCTTTGCCCGGAATGTGGTGGACTGTATCAGCATGGTGCGAATGCTTGCGGAGCTGCCCAGTCCTGTCGGGGTGTTCTTTGAGAGCGAATGTATCTTCTCCCTCAAAGACGATTCCCAGATGGCGCTTTCGTTTCAGGCCACCATGGCTCAGGAGGAGTCTCACATCCGCAGCCGGAGCATGGAAACCTCCTTGCGGATGCGGCTGGACGGAGGTCTGCCATTGACGCCCAAACTGCTGGGGTATTCTCACGACGCAGATGGAAACCTGGTCGTCAACCCGGATGAAGCCCCCACGGTAAAACTCATCTTCTATATGTATCTGTACGGATATTCCACCTCCGACATTGCGGCGGCGCTCACCGAGCTGGGCCGAAAAACTTATCTGGGGAATGTCAAGTGGACATCCAACTCCATTGTCCAGGTCCTTCGCAATGAGCGGCATTGCGGGGATGTACTGACCCGGAAGACCTTCACCCCCAACTATCTGAACCACAAGGCCAGAAAAAATCGGGGGGACAGACCCCAGAGCCTTTACCGGAACCACCACGAGGGCATCGTTTCCAGAGATGATTTCATTGCGGTTCAGCATCTTCTGAACAACTCCAAGTATGGCAACCGTTCCATCCTCCCGGAGCTGCGGGTGATCGACAGCGGCCTGCTCAGGGGGTTCGTGACCATCAATCCCCGCTGGGCTGGATTTAAGCCGGCGGATTATTACCAAGCGTCCGCCAGTATCCATCCACCCGATGAGCAGCAGGCGGATGCATCCCTGCCCTCGAGCATCACATTGGTTCCGGGAGATTTTGATATGAGAGGCTTTGAAATCGCCCGCAGTGAATTCTTTGATAATTATCACCGTCCCTATGTACTGTTTCAAGATAAGAAGATCAAGTTCAGCACCACATGTGTTCGGTCTTTTGGGAAAGACAACCATGTGGAGCTGCTGGTCAACCCTGTGGAGATGAAGTTCGCCGTCCGTACAGCGGCGAAAAGCAGCCGCAACGCAGTCGTGTTTTCCAAGCTGTCAGACGGAAAGTATCAGCCCAGGGATATCGCCGGTGCGGCCTATGTAGAAACGCTTTTTCAGTTATTCGGCTGGAGTCCGGATTTAAAATACCGGATCGCCGGAGCGCTGTTTCAAACCGAAACTGAATCTGCGTATATTTTTGATGTCAATGATGCGGAAGCGTTTATTAAATCGTACCTGCTTTCCGGTTCAAAAAGCACGGAACAGGCAAAGGAGCCTGTACAGCCCCTTTCTGTCTCCGGCAAACGGGTGCGGGCAGTCCCGGAGGAGTGGATCGGCTCTTTTGGCAAGCAATATTACCTCCACCAACAGTCTTTCCCGCCCGTCTGCGATCAGAGTGAGGAAGACTGGAAAATTCGCATGGAGGGCCAGTTGTATGAAACCGGACAGAAACTCCGCGTGACAGGATTTGACGTGCTGCGTGACTATATCTGTCAGGAACTCGGTCAGCGCGGGAAGGAGGAATCCTAAATGTTTGAAGAAAGTCGGGAAAATACCGGCAGCGTAATCGCCGGAATGCTTCGTTCCCTGGAGGACGGGCATTTGGATATTGTTCCGTCTGCTGAATTAGAAAAAGCGGAACCGGCAGCTTCTCCCGCAAACAGCAGTAGTGATGAGGTTCTGGAGATGGCCGGTGACTTTAACTACGATGGCTACCAGGTGGTACGCCGTGAGTTCTTCGCCCATATTAATGAGCCGTCTGTAACTTTCAACAATTACAAATTTTATGTAAATACCGCCTGCCTGAACCGCTTCCCACAAGTTGATTATGTGCAGGTACTGGTCAATCAGGAGAGCAGGATCTTGGCGATCCGTCCCTGTCGGGCGGAAGATCGGGATGCCTGCGCCTGGTGCACCAACGGCTCCGGCAGACGCAAACCGAAACAGATCACCTGCAAGATTTTTTTCGCCAAAGTGTTTTCACTGATGGGCTGGAATCTGGACTATCGATATAAGCTCCTCGGGCGGATAATCCATGCCAGGGATGAGTGGCTCATCGCATTTGATCTCACAGCGACCGAAGTGTATCAGCGGGTGCAAAAAGACGGCCAGAAGCCCAAGTCTTCTCGAACTCCCGTGTTTCCGGAGGGCTGGAAGATGCAGTTTGGACTCCCGTTCCGGGAACACCAGAAATCTATGCAGGTAGACATTTTTGAAGGATATGCTGTATATGGGTTGCGCGATAACATCGCTCCTGCTGCATCAGAGCAGTCAGACGAGGCTGCCTCTGATACTGGTAGTAAGTCCGTTTTGGGAGGACAAGGACATGAATCATGAAAATCAATTGCAGGCTTACTTAACGCTGGACCCTGCGCGAAACCGGATTCGAATCCACAGGCAAACGATTCGTCTCTTGAAGAATCCTGCGTATGTGCAATTCCTGGTAAACCCTGAAGAACTGTATATCGCCGTTCTCGGATCGGACAAACCTATTTCAGGCGGGACCGCAAACAAGGTTCGGATGTCAAGTACATCCCAGCAGTCTATAGAATTCTATAGTACGATCCTTATCAAAAACTTTTCCAAACTGCTGGGTGGCTTTGACCTGAGATTTAATTACCAGCTGACCGGTGAGATCGATCAAGTCAACCGGGTCGCATATTTTTCCCTCAAAACCGTCAAACAGCTGGAACGCAGGAGGCTACATGACAGCGAAAGCATTTAGGCAGCTTAACATCGATCCGGAATTCAAAAACTTGATTCGTCCACTTCGCCGGGAGGAATACCGGCAGCTGGAGCTGAATCTGGTCGTGGAAGGATGCTGGGAAGATATCATCGCATGGAATGATACCATCATCGACGGTCATAATCGCTATGAAATATGCAATAAAATGCGCATTCCTTATGGAGTCAAGGAGCTGGATTTTCCAAGCAGAGATGCTGCCATCGCCTGGATCTGTGCGAACCAACTCGGACGACGCAACATCTCAGAAGAAACCAGGAAATATCTGATTGGGAAACAATATGAAGTGGAAAAGAAAGTACAGCGAAATAGGAATGGCTATAATCAGTACCGTCCGAACCCCAACATTGCTGTGGGGAGAGGCCGCCCAATAGATGAAGAGAGCGGCCGGCGAACAGCAGCCCGGCTGGGAAGGAAGTATCATGTGTCCGGCGCAACCGTACAGAAATATGCGAAATACAGTGCAGCATTAGATACCATTGAACAAAATGCTCCTGAGCTTGTTCCGCACATTCTTTCCGGGGCATATAAGATTTCTTTCGAAAATATCGTTGCTCTATCAGAAATGGAACCCGAAGAATTGAAAGCACTTAGTAAAAAAATCGGAAAAAATCCCTATGCTTTCGCTCGTTACAGTGAATCGAGACGATGCCTTTATTCCGATGCTTCTGCCAAGCCCGGCACAGCGGCGGCAGAGCAGCCGGCAATCAAGACGATGCCCGCCTATGACCCGGATGCGGAAGTTGCTGGACTTACTCTTACGATCCCCTCCTGGATGAGCTCCATCGACCGGACAAAGTCCATGGCACATTTGGAAGCGATCTCACCTGCTGCCAGACAAAACCTCTTGGCGGCGTTGACTGAATTAGAAGGAAAAATCCAGGAAATGCTCAATGCAATTGAGGGGGAATCCTAATGGAAGATTATAGTATGTTTGTTCCCAATGTTCACTTCGAACAGATTCCCATCAAGAACCTCGTATCCAATCAGGAGTACCAGAGGAATATTTCCGAACAGCATGTGCTGAATGCTGCGGCACACTTTGATCTGTATCAGATCAACCCTGTGAAGGTGAGCCGTCGAAATGGGGTCAACTATGTCTTCAATGGCCAGCACACGGTGGAGATCGTCGCCCTGGCCTCTGGCTCTCGTGAAACGCCAGTCTGGTGCATGATATACGATGATCTGAACTACGAGCACGAGGCAGATATCTTCGCCAACCAGATGAAGTTTGTCAAACCGCTCCGTCCCTATGAAGTGTTTATGGCAAATGTGGAAGCCGGGAATCAGGAACAGCTTATGATCAAAGATCTGGTAGAGTCTTATTCTCTTTCCATTGGCCAGGTCAGAAACTATGGCGTTGTCTGTGCTGTCTCCACGCTCGAAAATATATATGAGCGGTTTGGTTACCACGTACTTGATCGAACACTCAGACTCTGCGTAGGCACCTGGGAGGGCGATATGAATTCGCTGTCTGCCAATATGCTCAACGGAATCGCCAGATTGGTCTACACGTTCGGCGATGCCCTGAAAGATGAGACCTTTAAGGAAAAAGTGGGGGAAATGTCGGTCAAGTTGCTTTCGAGAACAGCCAAGGAACGACGCCCCGGTTCTATGGGCTATGCTGAGGCGATGCTTCTGGCCTATAACCGCAAATGCAAATATCCGCTCAAATGGACCAGGCTCTACGAGAAGAATGTGGGGAACAATGAAGGACTGGACATTGATACGGATATGGACGAGGATGAGGGCGGGGACTCTTTTGAGGGAGTCGCCAAAGAATAAGCAAACGGACGGTTCCACCAGGAATCGTCCGTTTGTGATCTTATCATGGAAGGGAAAAGGCCGGGCGCATATACTCTATCGCTCCTCGGCTGAGACCATACTGCCCGGCCAACTGTTCCCAGTGTCCGGATACTGTTTTGCAGACCTCCTCTGCAGCCTGTTCCGCTTCCTGCGGGGCAAGGCCGAAATAATCGGCTACTTCCAGAGCCAGTTCCAAGTCAATGGTGTTATCATACTCACTCACATTGAGGGAAAGCCGGTCCCCCGAGGGGACTGGGTTCACATCATAGAGAGGGGCCAGCCGCCAGCCGGTGGGTGTCAGAAGAAAACCATGGTTGCGCAGGTGGTCGTCAGTATTGGATACCGCCATGCTGAACACGATCCGCTTCCACAGCTCGGCCAGATCCTGCCGGGGTGATGCCCCGTTGGCCCGGATGAACGCCGCCAGATCCAGATAGCTGCTTCCGTCCGCTGCAGAGGCTCCATCGATCTTGCCCAGCAGGGTCATGGCGGAGGCGAAGTGGATGCGGCGGCTGCCATTTCGGTCAAATCGCTTGACGAGAAAGGTGCTGCCGGTCTTGGAGAATGTCTCCAATTTGGATTCCGGAACATCCAGCCCACAGAGCCGTGCCAGGTCATGGACGACCTTCTCCCATGCGCCACTGTTATATTCATCATGCTTGGAGGGGAACTTGGCGATCCACAAGGCGCCATCTGTGGCCTGCACCGTAGCTTTGGGTCTTGCACCGCCCAAGGAGGAGCCAGGGGCCAGAAGCTCACGCAGCCATTTTTCATTCAGGCCGCTCTCATCGTTCTCGAAAGCGATAGAGGCGTTTTCCAGCGTCCGAAGGTTTACCCAAGGAGGCGTCGCAAACGCTTTATCGTTCGAAAGAAATTCGCCCCCTTCTTCCAAGCTGAACCGAAGTGCCCCCATGCGGGATTCATCGTAGACCCCCAACAGGAAGTCGCTCTCGGTGAGCTTACGGGGCTTGCGGTCCTCTTTGCGGGCGTCGATGGCCTCCTTGCGCTTCATCAGCAGACGCCCCCAGCGATCCGGACAGGAGTCGGAAAACAGGCCAAAGAGCTGCTTGTTCAGCGGCACATACTGCCGCCCGCGGTAGAGGGCCAGATCCGGGTCCAGAGAGAAGGAACTCTCGGCGGATGACAGCCAGGCTGGATCATACTCAAAGGAAAAGGTTTCCTGTCCGCGGACGAAGCCGCAGCGCAGCCGCCCCAGCAGGGTGGGTGCCTCTCCACGCCAATTTTCATATACATAGATGGTCTTTTCGTCCTGCGCCATGGGCTACTCTCCTTTCTTGGGCGCCCGCCGTCTGGTGGGCAGCGCCAGATCTTGCAGTTTCCTGCCGAATTCATCATCTTTTGCAATAAGCAGCAGGTCGCTGTCCATATTGTTTAATGCGTGCAACACAGCGGCATAGGAGCCGATGGATACCGTAGGGGTGCCTTTCTCAATGGATATAAGAGTGGCTCGGCTGATCCCGGCACGCTCTGCTACCAATTCCAGGCTCAACTTCCTGCGCAGGCGGGCCAGGCGGATCTGCTCACCCATCTGTGCCAGGATCTCCCGTGTTTGCGGCATGATGACCGCAGCTTTTTTTGCCATGCACAATCGCCTCCTAACATAAATTATACTATGTTATTTCGGCAATTATGTCAATTATATTTGAAGTTATCAACTTTCTTTTTCCGGGCGTTCTTCGATGAGATACCCTCCTCTGAAGATAATGTCCAGTCTCCCGTCGGGATACACCTTCACACACTCAATCATTTGGTGGACGATGGTATCGTCGTACTCCATCTTTTTGGATGCTCGGTCGGCGATGATCTGCTGTAGTTGAAGGATTCGGCTGTCATTCACCTGGTCGGAAGCAAGTGCTTCTTCGAGTTTCTGAATCCGTCCTTGCAGGAGCTCAATGGTATCGGAAAGTTCCTTGAATTCAGCTTCGTGACTCTCGATACCCTCCCCGCTCTCTACACTCTCATTGATAAGAGATACCATTTTCCGATTCAGCCCATCTATTTTCCGCCGAAGCAGGTCGATCTCATCTGTGCCTCCGGTTAGACCGATTGCTTCACCAATGGTTGCCCGCATGAGTGCCATATAAGTGGACTCGTCTTCCTCGTTGAATCGGTTGATTGCCCGAACAATAGCGGCGTGGAGGGCGGTCTCATCTACCGTGAGCGAGGTTTTGCAGTAGCGCTTTCCATAGTCTAAGCGGCTGATGCAGCGCCAGACAACTCGCTTTTTCCCTCGGGATGTCCAGGTCACGCGCTTATATCGACTTCCGCATTCGGCGCAGATCATCACATTGGATAGTGCGTACCGGGAGTATTTTCCGGTGGCTGTGGTAGCCGTTTTGGTGGAATTTGGCTCCCGGCTCATCCGCCTGGCGAGTTCTTTCTGCGTTTTGTGAAAGAGCTCTCGGCTGATGATGCCAACATGGCTATTCTGTACATAGTACATGGGTGCCTCACCTGTGTTTTTGCGGCGAACCTTGCCAATACAGTCAATTGTGACCGTCTTTTGAAGGATGCTGTCCCCACAGTATCGTTCATTCCGGAGAATACCCTTAATCATGCTCGCAGAGAAGGAGAATCGTTTTCCTGGTATCTGGAGATTTTCTTCTCTGAGTTTGGTTGAGATCCGGTTGATGGTTTCACCTGACAGGTACATATTGAAGATCCTCTCCACGATGGATGCCTCCTCCGGGACGATCTCTGGTTCTCCGTCTGCACCCTTGCGGTATCCCAGAAGGAACTTATAGTTGAATATGGGCTTGCCCTCCTGAAACCGCTTACGAAAAGTCCAGGTGACATTCTTGCTGATGCTTTCGGATTCAGACTGTGCGAACCCTGCGTAGATGACCAGATAGAGTTCGCTGTCGATTTGCAGTGTGTCTATATTTTGCTCCTCGAAGTAGATGCCAATCCCTCTTGCCCTGAGCATTCGGACATGGTCCAGGCAGTCCACTGTATTACGGGCGAAGCGGGAAACGGATTTCGTGATGATATAGTCGATTTTCCCAGACAAGCAGTCGTTGATCATCTTCTGGAACTGGGGGCGCTTATCTGCACGTGTCCCGGAGATGCCCTCATCCGCATAGAGTCCGGCGAACTCCCATTCGGGCTTAGCGGCAATCATCTCGGTATATACCTTTTTCTGGTTGGTATAGGATGTGAGCTGCTCCTCGCTGTCGGTGGATACCCGGCAGTAGGCAGCAACCCGCCGCTGATGATACTGCTCCCTGTTGACGATCAGAGAGCGTTTTGGCTCAATAAGCGATATTGTTTTCTTGGGTAGATGAAGCAGTATATGAGCTATAAAAGCTGTCGCATACGGTGGATCGGTCAGATTCCTTCTGAGTGGAAAGTCAGCAAAGTAAAATATCTTGCATTAGATAATACCTCAATTTTTATGGATGGTGACTGGATTAATAGTGACATTATCGAGAGTGAAGGAATTAGATATTTGACAACAGGCAATGTTGGTGCCGGTGAATATAAAGAACAAGGTGACAGCTTTATTTCTGAGGAATCATTTTCAAGACTAAATTGTTTAACAGTACTACCAGGCGATGTTTTGATTTCGAGACTTAACGAACCAATTGCACGTGCCTGTATTGTACCCGATACATATGATAAATATGTTGTTGCTGTAGATAACGTTGTCTTGCGCCCTGACATTGAATGGAACAAGCAATATCTCGTTTACTGCATGAATACCTCACGTTAGGAAATCTCATAGCGTGTACCGGCGCGAAGTGCCTCGGCCACCTCGTCTGTGACATCTATATATTCGTCGTGTAAATACCATGGGTAGAAAACCCTCAAATTAATTGTTGTCAAAGCAGTTCCTCCCCATTGATGAAAAAAAGACGGCAGGGCAGATACCTGTTTGGGTATCCGCACTGTCGTCTTGCGCTCTCGCGGTTTCTTGTTTTGTTCATTTTTCATGCTGGGGGTGGGGGAGAACTCCGTACATGATTTACTTCCAGTGTTCCATCTTGTGCAATGCTTATAATTGTCTTGCAATTTTTCTTGCTGATTACAATATGCGTCCTGTCCTCAGATATATCGCATACCCGTTTCTGATCCAGATTTCTGACTTCGACCATCATTATTTTTGCCTCCTTTTTTGTGATAGTCAAAGCATATCATTCTACTCGTTTAGAAAAAATTACAGAAACATATTATAAAGCTAAAAAAGAAGTATAGTTTTCGTATAGTTCTATTGCTCAGAACCATTAGTAATGGTATAATCAAACTGACAAGGAGGGTGGGATTATCTATGGGAGAAGATAAAAAAGGGTCTGTTCGGAAAAATCCCCTAACAGATAGCGAAGTGCGTTTGTTTCGCGCTAATTACGAATTTATGTGGAGAGAATTGGGAAGTTCTCCTTATGCTGTTCTGCATAGCAAAGATCTGGCATACACAGTAAAAAATATCCCAATACAAGGATGGAGGGAGCTTCCGTCCTACGCTATTTGTTTTGCGTGTTTTCGGGAAGATTACACGCCGACCCTAAATGTAGTCTATAAAATTGTGAGTTTTTTTAATGCGAATTTCAGCCCTTCAATATCTCCTTGGCAGTTTTTGAATGAGGATTTATCAAAAAATGCTAATGTTCGCTATAAAGGTACTTCAAAATATGACTCGCGTTTCATAGGCACTTACAACTGTTTCTATATTTCCTCCAATACCGACGCAACACCCGCTGCCGCTCTCCTGAAAGTTTACTTGAGAGATAATGTTTTGAAGGCGAGTTTGGTTACAGGAATTCATTCGGATGAAGATTTTCAAGAAAATGCGTTGAGAGAGCTTTTCCGGAAAGATACTTTGACCAAAAAAGACTTTGATGAATTTCACGCGTCCCGCGCTCCCGGTAATAAACGCTACTATTACTTTGAAGGAAATGCGGAAGTCACGGCAAGCTCCGTACTGATTGTGTTTCGCAATTTTGAAGAAGATGACGCAAGAAAACTCGTGTTTACGCTTAACACCAAAAGATTTCCGGCCAGTCGAAAAGATCCATATCATGGAGGACTTGCATTTGCCATGACGACCTCTGACAATCCGTTCGATACCCGTTTTTATCAAATGGGGCTGATTAACAGTAAGCATGGCGCATATTCTTTGCAGGATGAAAAAATAGCAAAGTTGCTAAAACTCCGATCTACTGGAAAGGATATTCGGCTGACAGCCAAGGCCGATGACGCATGGTATAAATTGGCCCTCGATCTGATGAACTAACATCAGAAAGACTGGGACAAAAAATGGGAGCGGACAGTTCATGGACTGTTCGCTCCCATTTAATGTATGCGGGGAGGTCGGAACTTTTGCGAAGTTCCGGCGCTTTGTAAAGGTTCCACAGGGCTTCTTTTGCCAGCTTTTGCGTGTCTGCATCATCCGTTTGGGCAGCGGCTTTTTATGACGGTTCATCTTGACCATTGACAGTCACGACTGTTCATCCACTTCCACCAACTGCAAAGTGACTGTAAAGCTATCATCGCGCCAATCCGAAGGCCCTTCGATGGAAGTATAATCGTGGGTGAAGGAATATATTTCGCCAATTTTCAAAGAAAATTCCTTCCAACCGTTATGGAAGCCATACCCATGACCTAAATCAGCGAGGCCTTTGATCCCAATGACCTGCCGGCCCGTTTCATCATACATATATTCCAAAAATCGAACCTCACCGCTATCCCGGTGCTGCTCTCCATGGGCAAGGAGCACCTCTACGTGTGGGATAAACAGCCCGGCATGCTCCACGAGGACGAGGCCGCCTTCCGCCTCCAGGCCCTGTGCCAGAACGAGCACATGCACGCCACTCCCGTGAAGGAGGGCAAGATCGAGCTCATCGCCGATATCGACGGCCTGTTCCGGGTGGACGTGGCACGCCTCAACGCCCTCAACGGGGAGGACGAGATCATGATCGCCACCCGCCACACCAACACCGCCGTCCACCAGGGGGACAAGCTGGCCGCCTACGGCATTGAGGTGACGGAGCACTGCCTCCCCGGCGACGACAGGACCGCCATCACCGCCGCCGCCCTGGACTACAAGGCCAGGGAGGTGGGCCTGATCCTGTGTACCGGCGGCATGAGCGTGGACCCGGACGACAAGACCCCCAGGGCCAACAGGGACACCGGCGCGGAGATCGTGTCCTACGGAGCCCTGGTGCTCCCCCGCATCACCGCCGGGGTGCGGGTCAGCCGGGCCGACCTGAAGGCTCTGGGCCCCGGCGGGCTGTGCCTGGGCTGTCCCCAGTGCCGCTACCCCGTCTGCCCCTTTGGTAAATCGTAAAACCGGAAACAGAGAGGTGCGAGCATGAAAACCGTTGCTGTACTTATGGCCGGAGGAAAATCAAGCCGCATGGGCAGCGACAAGGCGCTCATGTCCATCGGCAGCCGCCCTCTGGTCTCCATTCTGGCGGAGCGATGGCAAGGGGTATTTGACGCGCTGGCCCTTTCCGTAGATCATACGAAACGCTTTGCACACTTGGGGCTGGATGGTATTCAGATGGTGGAGGACGCCCGCCCCGGCGGAGGGCCTATGGCCGGGCTAGAGACCATTATGGGTGCCATCCCAGCCGACCGGTATTTTCTGATTGCGGTGGATCTGCCGTTTTCCTCCCCAAGCCTGGCTCATGTCATCTGCAAAGAAATTGGAAACTCTGACGTGTGTCTCATCCGGCGCCGGAACGGGAGGCTTGAACCGCTCTTCGCGCTATATTCCCGCCGGTGCTTTCCGCACATCGCGGCGTCTCTTGGCCGGGGAGAACGCTCCTTTCAGCACGGGCTGTTCCCCCATATCTCTGTTCGGGAAATCACGGAGGACCGCGGAGAGTGTGGTCTATGAAAAAGCACCTTTACATGAACGGACCTGTTGCAAAATGAACATGCTGCACAAAATCCCGTCATTCTGAGGAAACGGCCGCCCGGTGGGCGGCCGTTTTTCGTGGGAATCTGCCTTTCTTACAGGAATGTGGATTGTCACGCCAGTGTGCGCGCTGGCTCACAATGACAGGCCTGTTGCAAAATGTCAATTTTGCAACAGGCCCTATTTATGGACTCATTTTGCAGCGGGTCCCTGGTCCTGTATTCTGCTTTCCGTTGCCGGCTCTCTTGGCAGCCAACGCAGCATGGCTTACTTGCTGTAGTCGTAGAAGCCGATGCCGGTCTTGCGGCCCAGCTTGCCGGCGCGGACCATCTTCCGCAGCAGCAGGGAAGCGCGGTACTTGGGATCGTGGGTCTCGTTGTACAGGGTGTCCATGATGGCCAGGCACACGTCCAGGCCCACCAGATCGCCCAGAGCCAGGGGGCCCATGGGGTGGTTGGCGCCCAGCTTCATAGCGGTGTCCACGCCCTCAACGCTGGCCACACCGGTGTACACCAGATCGATGCCCTCGTTGATCATGGGGATCAGGATCTTGTTGACCACGAAGCCGGGGGCCTCGTTGACCTCGACAGGCTCCTTGCCGATCTCCACGGACAGGTCGCGGATGGTGTTGAAGGTCTCGTCGGAGGTGTGAGCGCCCCGGATAACCTCCACCAGCTTCATGACGGTGGCGGGGTTGAAGAAGTGCATACCGATGAACTTGTCGGCCCGCTTGGTGGCGGCGGCAATGGCGGTGATGGAGATGGAAGAGGTGTTGGAGGCCAGGATGGTCTCGCTCTTGCAGATGCTGTCCAGCTCGGCAAAAATGCTCTTCTTGATGTCTAGGTTCTCGATGGCGGCCTCGATGACCAGGTCAGCGTCGGCGGCGGCGGCCAGATCGGTGGTGAAGCTCATGTGGGCCAGGATGTCGGCCTTCTTGGCCTCGTCCATCTTGCCCTTGGCCACCAGCTTGTCCAGGCCCTTGTTCAGGCGGGCCTCGGAGGCCTTGATGATGTCGTCGTTGATATCGCGGACGACCACGTCAAAGTCCTTCTTGGCAAAAACCTGAGCGATGTCCAGGCCCATGGTGCCGCCGCCGATCACAACAATCTTTTTCATAAAAACACTCCTTATTGTAAGGATTTATGTCCCATTATGCTGAGTCGCAAATAAAACATCTATTTCTTTTCCGCCGGAGCGCCTGTCCAAGTCACTGCACATCTCAGAAACTGTACCCATTTCTTTTTTGGTGGGAAACGGTCCTAACCCAATCCCCTGACTAACCATGTGCTCTGTCCGGCCAGTAGGTAAGCGCTGAAGCCGGGGTGCGCCCGGACAGCTCCCCCGGGCGCACCCGAACGTGATTCTCTCCGACTTGCAGAGGATGCTCCTCCTGGGCTGTGGACCTCCTCCATCTCAGGATACTGTGAGTGCCGCTACAGTATGATATATCGTCCGCTCTTGGTTTTTGGAGCCTTTGGGACATGCTCCGGATAACCCAGGGTAATCAGTGCAGCCAGCTCTCCCTGCTCAGGGGCGAACGCAGTACGCAGCTCTTCTGCCAGACCAGCTTCCAGCGGAGCGGTAAGCCAGCAGCTTCCGAGGCCTTCATTCCATGCCGCAAGCAACAGGTTTTCAATGGCCGCCGCCACACTCTGCAAAATGGTGGACTGGCTTCTGCCATGGGTATCCCCACCTGTCTGGAAGGCTAGGATGCAGACAGGCGCCCCTCCCAGCAGCTGGACAAAGCGTTTTGTCTCCAGCACCACCTGGGGATGGTTGGGAAAGCGCTGGGTCAGCTCCGCATCCAGGCGCTGGGGAGCCGGGCGCATTACCTCCAGAAGCCGGGCCATGGGCTCGGCGCTTTGAATTACGACAAAGTACCAAGGCTGCAGATTTAAAGCAGAGGGCGCAGCACAGGCCGCCGACAGGATATTGTTCAGTACGTTCTCCGGGATGGGCGCCGATTGATAATTGCGCACACTGCGGCGGGTCATAATCGCCTGTCTGCAATCCATATTCCACACTCCTTATTCGGGTTTTGGCCAGTATACAATAGACCTCCCGGGAAATAAGCCCCGTGTCCAACAGGCGGTGCCAAAGCGCTCAACCTCCGGCGCGCTTTCGTATTCTCACTTGGTAGCACTCCAACAGGGACGATAACCATCTGCCTGGAGAAGAAAGGATAATATGTTTTCTTTACTGGTACGAATGGCATGGGGGGAACACATGGAGAAAAAACGACATACCACCGCATCCGGTGAAGATTATTTGGAGGCTAAGCGAACTTCCGCAAGACTGCTGGATAAGGTTGTAGGAACGGCCTGAAAAAAGTTTCCCTCATTTCTTCTCGCAAGGGAAAAATGAGGGAAAAGGGCCAAACCAAGGTGACGAAAACGCTGGAAACACCAGTGTTTTCAAGGGGTATAGAAATTTTAACTGAGAAAATGGAATTTCTCGACACGCCTTATTTTTGAAAATGGCAGAAAAGTAATAAAAAACACCTGATTCTCGTGGAATCAGGTGTTTTTTCTGGTTGCGGGGGGAGGATTTGAACCTCCGACCTCCGGGTTATGAGCCCGACGAGCTACCAAACTGCTCTACCCCGCGATATGGTGCCGGAGACCGGGGTCGAACCGGCACGGGATTACTCCCACGGGATTTTAAGTCCCGGGCGTCTGCCAATTCCGCCACTCCGGCGTGGAGGGCTCCAGTCTCGCGTTTTCTGAGTGCCTAAATAGAATACCACAGAGGGGATGGTATGTCAACCCTTGATTTAAAAAATAAAGAGAAAAAATTGACTGCTGGATAAAAAGCAAAAAAACAAAAGAGACACGCTTTTGCGTGTCTCTTTTGGTACGGCTGAAGGGATTCGAACCCCCGACCTTTTGGTTCGTAGCCAAACACTCTATCCAACTGAGCTACAGCCGCATATCAACTGAGGTGTTTCTCTCTCTCGCTGACAGCTTAATTATACTAGCACAGCTTTAGACAGAATGCAAGACTTTTTTAAAAAATTTTCAAAAAATTTCAGAGGGCCTATTTATGCCCCTCTTCCGCGATAATGCGCTCCAGACAGCCCATCAGATCTGCCATGGTTTCCAGCCGCACCCCCATGTTGAGAATATGCTCCCGAAGGTGGGGCGGCATGGAGTCAAACTGGGGCCGGATTGCCGGATCGATATACGCCATTCTATCACCTCCTGCCAGTTAGTCTGCATAGCTAGTATAGCCGGCAGGAGAAAAAAGGATACAGCGGGCATCAAAAAACGCGCCTCCGAAACAGAGACGCGGAAATTTTGGTCTGTCCCCACCGCAGGGAGCGATTGCCACCCTGCGGTGGGACAGTGGGTAGTGCGTTGAAAAGAGAGAGAGAAGAGAGGAGGAGTAATGTCATTGTTATCTCTGGTATCCTGACAATCTCTATGATACCAGATTCCGCACCGAAGTGGTGAACCGTTTCGGAACTTATTGTGAACGAATTATGAACGCATGAGTATGTTACAGCAGTGTGATAAATTGGCTGTTGGCCCAGCCCACCATGCCGTCCAGACGGACCACATACCAGTCCTCCCATTGGTTGAGGATGGTAAGGCGGGTACCGTCGTAGGCCCTGGCCAGCACAGCGGCGGTGGTGGAGGGTTTATCGCGGATGTTCAGATAGCCCCAGGAGACGTCCACAACGGCGGGACGGGGGGACTGAGGCTCCAGGAAGGGCAAACCAAAATACTCCGTCAGGGAGAGGACGATATTGCGGGCAATGGCGTCCAGGTTGTTCTGCACCCAGGCGGCGTCGTCCGGGTTATCGTGATAGCCCAGTTCCGGGAACACCGAGGGGGCACGCACCCGCCGTACCTCGCCGATGGAGGTGGTAGACTCGGCCCGAACCTTATTGGGCAGGGGATAGATGGTTTTCAGGCCATTGGCAATGAGCTGGGCGGCCCGCTTACCCTCTGTGGAGCTGGGATAATAGAAAACCACGATACCCCGGGCCTGACCGTATTGCTCTTCTGGTGCGGCGTTGGAGTGGAGAGCCAGGTGGAGATCGTAGTTCCCGGCGTTGGAGGCCCGGATAGAGGACAGGGCGGTCATGTCCGGGGTGTTGCGGGAAAAACGGATACCGGCAGCGGTGAGGTAGGGTTCCATAGCGTCTGCCAGACGATTCATCCACTCCTCTTCCGTGCCGCCGTTGACGTACAGGTTGTTCTCCTGGGTGGAGGGGGAGAGGTAGATAATAGGCATAAAAATAACCTCCTTTTCCCCATGCTATGCGGGAGAAGGGAGGCCTGCGCACCAGAAACAGTCCCCGGTGCGCAAAACGCACCGGGGACGGCGAAAGGATGTATGTAAATAACTCAGTCCACCTTAGGACCGGCGGCTACCAGAGCCTTGCCGGCGTCGTTGGTGGTGTACTTGGCGAAGTTCTTCACAAAGCGGGCGGCCAGATCCTTGGCCTTGGTGTCCCACTCAGTGGGATCGGCGTAGGTGTTGCGGGGGTCCAGAATGTTGGTATCCACGCCGGGCAGGGCGGTGGGGACAGCCAGATTGAAGTAGGGGATGGTCTTGGTCTCCGCCTTCAGAATGGAGCCGTCCAGGATGGCGTCAATGATACCACGGGTATCCTTGATGGAGATCCGCTTGCCGGTGCCGTTCCAGCCGGTGTTCACCAGGTAGGCCTTGGCGCCCGACTTGGCCATCTTCTTCACCAGCTCCTCGCCGTACTTGGTGGGATGGAGCTCCAGGAAGGCCTGGCCGAAGCAGGCGGAGAAGGTGGGGGTGGGCTCGGTGATGCCGCGCTCGGTGCCGGCCAGCTTGGAGGTGAAGCCGGACAGGAAGTAGTACTCGGTCTGCTCCGGGGTCAGGATGGACACAGGAGGCAGCACGCCGAAGGCGTCGGCGGACAGGAAGATCACGTTCTTGGCGTCGGGACCGGCGGATACGGGCCGGACGATCTTCTCAATGTGGTCAATGGGATAGGAGACACGGGTGTTCTCGGTGACGGAGTCGTCATTGAAGTCACAGTGGCCGTTCTCGTCCACGGTGACGTTCTCCAGCAGAGCGTTGCGCTTAATGGCATTGTAGATATCGGGCTCGGACTCCTTATCCAGGTTGATGACCTTGGCGTAGCAGCCGCCCTCGAAGTTGAAAATGCCGTTATCATCCCAGCCATGCTCGTCGTCGCCGATGAGCAGGCGCTTGGGATCGGTGGACAGGGTGGTCTTGCCGGTGCCGGACAGGCCGAAGAACAGGGCGGTGTTCTCGCCATTCATGTCGGTGTTGGCGGAGCAGTGCATGGAGGCCATACCCTTCAGGGGCAGGAAGTAGTTCATCATGGAGAACATACCCTTCTTCATCTCGCCGCCGTACCAGGTATTCAGAATAACCTGCTCTCGGGAGGTGAGATTGAAGATGGCAGCAGTCTCGGAGTTGAGACCCAGTTCCTTGTAGTTTTCCACCTTGGCCTTGGAGGCATTGTAGGAGATAAAGTCGGGCTGGAAGTGTTCCAGCTCCTCCTCGGTGGGCTGGATGAACATATTTTTCACAAAGTGAGCCTGCCAGGCCACTTCCATGATGAAGCGGATGGCCATACGGGTATCAGCGTTGGCGCCGCAGAACACGTCCATGACGTACAGCTTCTTATTGGACAGCTCCTGAATGGCCAACTGCTTGCAGGTATCCCAAGCCTGCTGGGAAGCGGGCTTGTTGTCGTTCTTGAATTCATCGGAGGTCCACCACACGGTGTCTCTGGAGGTGTCGTCCATAACGATGAACTTATCTTTAGGGGAACGGCCGGTATAGATGCCGGTCATGACGTTAACGGCGCCCAGATCCGTGACCTGGCCCTTATCATAGCCCTCCAGCTCAGGCCTGGTCTCTTCCTGGAACAGGACCTCATAGGAGGGGTTGTGGAGGATCTCGGTGACGCCGGTGATGCCGTATTGATTCAAATCAATGTTTGCCATAATGCATGACCTCTTTCCCGTATTGATCTCTCTGGGGCTCCGGCGGGGCGGACAAGCCCCGGAAGTTACAAATCCCATGGGATAATCATACACAGATTTGGGCATAATGTCAATTCCCCTGTGCCAGGCGATTTTGCAATTTTCTTTCCCGGCAGTTTCAATCTGCCTTTTGAAGTACCAGGAACTTCAAGCTCCAAGCGCCCGAAGCGCACGGGCCAAAAGGGCAAACTCTTGGATGCCCAGCCGCTCGCCGCGGACCCCCTCAGGCAGTCCGGCGTCGGCAATGGCCTGCCGCAGCTGATCCTTGCTCAACCGGTCGCCGAAAGCGGCGGACAGACCGTTGAGCAGGGTCTTGCGGCGCTGGGCAAAGGAGGCGCGCACGACCCGGAAGAAGAAGCCGTCCTCAACCAGGGTCTGTACCGGCTCAGACCGGGGCACCATGCGGATTACCGCCGAGGTCACCTTGGGGGCAGGCAGAAAGCACTCCGGAGGCACTTCAAAGAGATACTCCGGCTGGGTGTAGTACTGGCAGAACAGGGAGAAAGCGCCGTAATCCGCCGTACCGGGATCGGCGCAGATCCGTTTGGCCACTTCCCGCTGGATCATTACCGTGATGGAGGCAAAGCAGCCTGCCTCAATGAGGGCGGTAATGACGGGGGTGGTAATGTTGTAGGGCAGGTTGGCACAGGCCACCGGGGTGAGGCCGGGAAACTGTTCCGCGGCCAGGGCGGCCAGATCCAGTTTCATGGCGTCCCCGGGGATGACAGTCACATTGTCAAAGGGAGAGAGGGTCTCCGCCAGAATGGGCAGCAGGTCCCGGTCCAGCTCAATGGCAGCTACCCTGCCTGCCCGGCGGGCCAGCTGAACGGTGAGAGGACCGATGCCCGGTCCGATCTCCAGCGCGCCGCAGGTCTCGTCGGCGCCAGAGGCGTCGGCAATGTCCTGGGGCACCCAGCCCTGAATGAGAAAATTCTGGCCCATGCTTTTGGAAAAACGAAAGCCGTGGCGGCCCAACAGGGCCTTGATGTCATTGCTGTTGCAGAGATCCATAATCCACCTCGCACACGTATTGACATCAGTATACGGGAAACAGAATGAAAATACAAGCCTACCGCCGGGGCAGCAGGACGGTAAAGGTGGTGCCGCTGTCCGGGGTGCTGGTCACAGAGATCCTGCCCCGATGGGTTTCGGTAATGCTCTTGGCGATGGCCAGCCCCAGACCATAGCCCCCCTGAGCCCGGTCCCGGGCGGCATCCGCCCGGTAGAACCGCTCGAATAGGTGAGGCAGGTGTTCCGCTGGAATGGGAGCGCCGGTGTTGTGGACGCTGAGGCGCAGCTTGTCCTGCTGGCGGGTCAGCGTAATCCGGACCTCCGGGTTGGGTGGACCGGCGTATTTCACCGCATTGTCCAGCAAAATACGTACCAGCCGCCGCAGCTGCCCCTCATCCCCGGTGAGTGTCAGCTCTGGGTCGATGTGGGACTCCAGGGCCACCCCCGCCTCAAAGGCCACCGGTTCAAAGGGGAGCAGGCAGCCCTGGACCAGCTGGCTCAGATCCACCTGGGTGGGATGGGTAGGCAGCCGGGCGCTGTCCGATTTGGCCAAAAAGAGCAGGTCCTCCACCAGCCCCTTCATCTGGCGGGCCTCCTCCTGGGTGTAGCTGAGCCACTTGGACTGGCTGTCCACCGTCTCCGACGGATGGGCCAGCACGATCCCGGTATTGGCCAGAATCACGGTCAGCGGTGTTTTCAGCTCATGGGAGGCGTCGGCCACAAATTGCCGCTGCTGTTTCCAGGCCTTTTCCACCGGCCGGAGGGCCAGGGAGGCCAGAAACAGACTGACAAAGAAAAAGGCGGCCATGGCCAGCAGCCAGATCAGCAGGCAGGTGAGAAAGAGGTTGCGCAGGGTGCTGTGCTCCCAGGAGCGGTCTGCAAAGGCAATGCGGATGGTACCGTCAGAAGTTTGTTCCATGAGGAAGCGCAGGTCCAGACTGGCCAGCACCCCACTGTCCTGACCGGAATCCAGGACCTCCTGGGCAGCCTGAGCGGCGGTCTCCTCCGACACATCCACATAGCCGCCGTCGTTGATGGAGGTGACCTGTCCATTCTCCACAGTAACGGAAAAAACGGGCACCATGGAGGCATTGCGGTCCCGGTCCATGCCGTCCTGCTCCGGCGGCGCGCCGATCTCAAACCGGGGCGGCAGCTCGTCATCTCCCCGGTTCAGCGCCATATGGAGGGCGGCGGTTCCCTGATCAGCCAGCCTCCGGGCGTTGGAGGAGAGCAGCAGGGCAAAGACCACCGTTAAAACCAGTCCCACCAGCAGCAGGTTGATGAGGATAAACTTCCACCGCAGCCGCCGGATCATGAGACGGGCACCTCCAGATAATAGCCCACCTTCCGGACGGTGCCGATACTCACATTGGATTCCAGAAACGTGAGCTTTTTGCGCAGAAAGGAGATATATACCTCCACATTGTTGTCCTCCGCATCGGAATCCAGCCCCCAGACCCGGGCGATGATATTCTCCTTGGGTACTACGGCCCGGGGATGGACCATCAGCTGCCGCAGTACATCAAACTCCTTAAAGCCCAGACGCACCGACTTGTCCCCCTGCCGCAGACAGCGGGTGGATAAGTCCAGGATCAGGTCCCCGGCGGCTAGCTGTTCGCAGATGACCTCCCCCTGCCGCCGGGTGAGAGCCCGCACACGGGCCAGCAGCTCCCCGATGTCAAAGGGCTTGGTCATGTAGTCGTCGGCGCCGTGGTCCAGGCCAGCGATCTTGTCCGGCATCTCATCCCGGGCGGTAAGCATGAGGATGGGGGTGGACACATGGGCGTGCCGCAGGCGGCTGGCTACCTCAAAGCCGTCCAGCTTGGGCAGCATCACGTCCAGCACGATCACGTCGTATTGCTCCGTCAGGGCATAGTCCAGCCCGTCGGCCCCGTCATATACCACATCCGTCTGATAGCGCTGCTCCGCCATGATCTGGCCCAGGGCCTCCGCCAGCCGCCGCTCATCTTCTACGATTAAAACTCTCATAGGTAAGATCCTTTCCTGCTTGGTATGCGTATTTGCTGAGCAAAGGATACCGTTCCATCCTGAAATTTATCTGAAAATATGATAGAAAAATGGAAAGAAAAAAGGATTTACAGAGTGTTAACAATTCCAGCGCTGGATTTTTCAGGATAATTTCAGATTGACAAATTATACTGACCCAGAATCCGGAACAGACGGGAGGACCCACCATGGAATGTGCAGAAATCATGCCCCAGGAGACCCCACAGATCCCAAAGAAAGCCCGGCGTAAGTTTCCCATCAAGCGGGCCGTGGCCCTGGTTGTGGCGGCAGCTGTTGTCGTAGGCGGCGGTTTTGGCATCAAGACCCTTTTCTTTCAGAATGAGACTCAGACGGCCCTGACCGAAACCACCACCTATGGCAGCCTGTCTACGGTCATTGAAGGAACAGGTACCACCATGCCAGCGGATAGCGTTACTTATACCACAGCCTCCACGGCGGAGATCACCGGGGTCTATGTGTCCGCCGGTGATGCAGTGGCGGCGGGAGACCTGCTCTATACCCAGGACGACTCTGAGTTGGATGAGGAGATCGAGGGCTATCAGGACGAACTGACCGAGCTGGAGAATACCCTGTCTGACGCCTCCGATCAGCTGTCTGAATTGAATGAGCGGCTGGCTGACCTGACTGTGACCGCACCCTTCTCCGGAAGAATCACCGATGTGACCGTCCGGGCGGGGGACAGTGTGGGATCGGGTACCAAGCTGGCTACCCTGGTGGACGACAGCAAGATGACCCTCACCCAGTATTTCAGCTATGCCTACGAGGACCAGATCTATGTGGGCATGAAGGCGGGGGTGTCCATTGCCAGCCTCATGACTACCCTGGACGGCACGGTCACCGAGATCAAGAAGGTGGACCGGGTTACCGCCGAGGGTACCCGCTGCTTTGCGGTGACGGTGACGGTGGATAATCCGGGGGCCCTCAGCGAGGGTATGACCGGCGCGGGCTACCTGCTGACCGGCAGTGGGGAGAAACTCTATCCCGCTGTGGAGGGCACGCTGGAACCCTATGCCAGCGAGGACATCACCGCCACCGAGAGTGGCAAGCTGACGGCAGTCAACGTGGATGATTATGAGACGGTGACCGCCGGGGCTGCCCTCTTTGTCATTGACGGCTCCGATCTGGAGGACCAGGTGGAGACCACCCAGCGGAGCATTACCCAGACCCAGGAAAAAATCACCCAGACCCAGGAGAAGATCACCGAAGCGGAGGAGAAGCGCTCCGACTACCAGGTGACGGCAGAGATCGACGGTAAGATCATCATGGTTGGGGTACAGGAGGGGGAGGCCCCCCGGCAGGCGGGGCAGACCGCAGTGACCCTCTACAACCTGGACTCCATGACCATCACCGCCAACATTGACGAGCTGGACATTGACAGCATCACCATGGGCATGGAGGTGGACATCACCCAGTCCGGGGCGGAGAGCGACACCCACTACACCGGAACAGTGACCGCCATCAGTTATGAGGCCACCAATACCAACGGCGTGGCCTACTTCCCCATCACCATTACCATTCCCAGCGAAGGGGCCCTGTCCGCCGGCGTCAATGTATCCTACACCATCACCGTGGGTGACGAGTCGGAGGGTGTGCTTGCCCCCATCGCGGCGCTGAAGAGCACCAGCGAGGGCACCTGCCTCTTTGTGAAGGCGGATACCCGGCCGGACAACGCGGTGGATCTGGAGGACGGCGTGGTGCCAGACGGATTCTATGCCGTGCCGGTGGAGACCGGGGTGTCCAACAGCCAGTATGTCCGCATCCTCTCCGGCGTGGAGGAGGGGGTGGAGGTATTCACCCGTTATCAGCAGACGGCCCCCTCCGGCGGCGATACCACCAGCCAGAGCGGTGAGGAACAGGGCTTTGAGGGTATGGGCGACTTCTCCGGCGGCCGGCCCGGTGGTATGGAGCAGGGCGGCGGCATAATGCCCAGCGGTAATATGGGCGGCGGTATGAGCGGCGGTCCCATGGGCTAGGAGGTAGCGAAATGAGTTTGATCCGACTGGACAACGTATATAAGATCTACGGCGAGGGCAGGGAAAATCAGGTCAACGCCCTGGACGGCGTGACCCTGGAGATCAACCAGGGGGAATTTGTGGCTATCATCGGCACCTCCGGCTCGGGCAAGTCCACCATGATGAACATTCTGGGCTGCCTGGATGTGCCCACCCGGGGGGAGTACTATCTGGACGGCATCCCCATCAGCCAGCGTGGGCGGCGGGAGCTGGAGCTCATCCGCTCCCGAAAGATCGCCTTCATCTTTCAGGGCTACAACCTGATCCCCTCCCTCAGCGTGTGGCAGAATGTAGCTCTGCCTATGCTCTACCAGAAGGTGCCCCTGGCCCAGAGGAAGGCGCGGGCTATGGAGGCCCTGGAGCGTGTGGAGATTGCGGCCAAGGCGGATTACCGGCCCGGCCAGCTCTCCGGCGGCCAGCAGCAGCGGGTGGCCATTGCCCGGGCCATTGCCGCCCAGTCTCCGGTTCTGATGGCCGACGAGCCCACCGGCGCCCTGGACTCCAAGACCGGCGCCCAGGTGCTGGCCCTTATGCGGGAAATGAACCGGACGGGCACCACCGTCATCCTCATTACCCATGACAACGGCATTGCCGCCCAAGCTGACCGCACGGTGCGGGTGAAGGACGGAAAGATCGTCCACGACAGCCTGTGGGACGGGGTGCTGGTGGACCTGGACGTGCCGGCAAGGCGGGTGGCGCCGTGAATGCACTGGGTATGGCCCTGGAGTCCATCCGGGAGAAGAAGGGGCGCTCCTTCCTCACCATGCTGGGCATCATCATCGGCGTCACCGCCGTGCTGGTGCTGGTGGCTCTGGTGTCGGGCTACAACGCCGACATCACCGCCTACTATGAGAAGCTGGGCGTCAACAAGGTCAATGTCACGGTGACCTGGTACGACACCAGCCGCAGCGTGGATGTAATGAGCGCCCTGTATGACTACTGCGATGAGGAACTGAGCGATATGGTGGAGGGGGTGAGCCCCGATGTGTCCACCTCGCTGCCCATGAAGTACCGCACCACCACCCTGGACAGTAGTACCGTATATCTGGGCAGCGACGAATATGCTGTGTGCAACAACTACACCCTGGAGAGCGGTCGGGACATCAATGCCTTTGACATTGAACAGCGCAACCGGGTGTGCGTGCTGGGGTCCTACGTGGCGGACAGCCTGTTCCAGTATGCCGACCCCATTGGGGAGACGGTGTATCTGGGGGGCGAGCCCTTTACCGTGGTGGGTACTTACTACCAGAAGGACGGGGGCACCGAGGGGTCCATGGACGATATGGCGGTGATCCCTTACTCCCTGGATCGGGCCATCCTCCAGATCGACTACCTCACCTCCTTTACAGTGAAAGTGGATAAATCGGATAACATGGACGCCGTCATGGCGGATTTGGAGGTCTTTCTGGCCGACACCATCTCCTCCACAGTGGGAGAATATGATCTGGAAAACGGCAACGCCGCCATGACCGAGTCCACCGAAGAGATGACCTCCATGAGCGTGGTGCTGGGCGGCATTGCCGGTATCGCCCTGCTGGTGGGCGGCATCGGCATCATGAACATCATGCTGGTCACCGTCACCGAGCGTACCCGGGAGATCGGCATCAAAAAGTCCATCGGTGCTCCCCGGGGGGAGATCATCGGCCAGTTTCTGGTGGAGGCTGCCATTCTCAGCGGCATGGGCGGCGTCATCGGCATATTGCTGGGTTACGGCCTGAGCCTGATTTTGGGCAAGGCCATGTACGACCTGATCCTCTTCCCGGACAGTCTGGTGACAGCTGGGGCCTTTGCCTTCTCGGTGGTTATCGGTATTGTGTTTGGCATCTACCCGGCGGTGAAGGCCTCCAACCTCCAGCCGGTGGACGCCCTCCGGGCGGATTGAACAGAAGGAGGAGATTCCAATGAAACGCAAACTCTTGTCCCTGCTGACCGCGGCGGGGCTGTGTCTGGGGCTGACCGGCTACGCCGGGGCGGCCTCCTTTCCCGACGTGAGTGACGCCGACACCGCCCTGGCGGTGGAGGTGCTCTCCGGCCTGGGGATCGTCTCCGGCGGCTCCGACGGCAACTACTACCCGGATCAGGGGCTGACCCGGGCTCAGTTCTGCAAGCTGGCGGTGCTGGCCGAGGGCCACGGGGATCAGGTAAGCGGCAGCGCCTACCGCACCCTCTTTTCCGACGTGGCGGGAAGCCACTGGGCGGCTCCTTACATCAATCTGGCCTGTGAGGAGGGCCTGGTATCCGGCTACGGCAACGGCACCTTCGGCCCCGACGACCCGGTGACGGTGGGCCAGGCGGTGACGGTGGCCCTGCGGCTGCTGGGGTACACCGCCGAGGACGTGGGCCCCTTCTGGCCGGAGGACTACATGGCTCTGGGTGAGCAGCTGGGGCTGCTGGACGGGGTGTCCACAGACCCCGACCACGCCCTGACCCGGGGTGAGGCGGCCCTGATGCTCTACGCCCTGCTGGGCCAGAGCGACAGCACCGGAAAGGACTACATTGACAACCTGTGCGCCTCCAAGGTGGAAAACGCCGTTCTGCTGGACACCGACGCTGAGAGCGGCGACGGGAGCGAGGGCATGGTGGAGGTGTACGCCAACCAGAACCTGTCCTGGTATGAGCCGGCGGCGGATCTGGAGGGCCTTGCGGGCAGCCGGGGTACCCTGCTGCTGGACCAGAGCAGACGGGTGACTGGTTTTCTGCCTGACGACACCGTGCGCTATACCCTGATTCCCGAGAGTGTCACCGCCAACCGCATCAACGGCAGCTATGCCGTCAGCGGCAGTACGGCGGTGGTGATGGGAGATACCCTGACCACCTTTGAGAACTGCTGGTACGATCTGGCCGACTGCCCTCAGCTCACTCTCTACTACAACCAGTCGGGCAATCTGGAACTGGTGGCGGCCACCGAGGGAAACGGCTATGAGGGCGTGACCCTCACGGGTTACTATGAGTCTGCCAGCCCCAACACCGCCACCCCAGACACCATCACCCTGCTGGGCATGGAGCTGGAGGTGGAGGAGAGCGCCGTGGACAGCCTGAGCGGCTGTTCGGTGGGGGATAAGATCACCGTTACCCTGGACGGGGACGGGGCGGTGATCTCCGCCGCCGCGGGCGGGCAGACCGCCCTGTACGGGGTCCTGGGGGAGGGACAGGTGGAGCTGACCTGCGGCCTTACCGCCCGGGGCACAATCAGCGGCTCCGCCGGCGCGGGGGACCTGGTGAAGGTCACCTCCAGCGGCGTGGGCAAGCTGTCGGTGTCCCAGGTGTCCGGGGACAGCAGCCTGGATCTCAACGTGTCGGAGGGGACCCTGGGCTCCATCCCGCTGGCGGACAGCGTGCGGATCTACGAGCGGGCGGGGACCAGCGTGGTCACCGAGATCGACCTGGAGGACATTCAGACTGCCACGGTAAAGGCGGCTGACATCGACTTTTACGCCACCGACAGCAATGGCCTTGTCAGTGTGCTGCTGCTGGATGACGTGACGGGGAGTGCCTATACCTATGGTCTGCTCACCATGGGCAGCAGGACGGAGGGCAGCGGCACCATGACCTACACCAACCGTACCGTTTCGGTGGAGAACGGCAGCGGTACCACCCAGGAGTATATCACCGGCCAGTCCGGGCGTACCGGAGACATGGGAGGCATCGCGGTATCTTCCGAGGGAAAGGCGGTGTCCGTTGTCACCCTTAGTGAGGCGGAGGGTGTAGACCAGAGTGCCTTTGACAGCCTGGATGCGGTGGTGATTGACGGGGTGCGGGTGCCCATCAGCGACACCGCAGAGGGCTATAACAGCGATACCGAGCAGTGGGTCACCCTGTCCCAGGCCAGAGCCTACAGCGATACCTTTACCGTGTACTACAGTGGTACCCTGGGGGTAGATGCCGTAGTTAGAGTGATTGCAACCGAATAACGGGAAAAGAGCGTGCCGAAAGCGGCACGCTCTTTTTCATGTCGGCGCTTGTACTTGTGCCGGGGAATGCTTGTTGCAGAAAGACTGATGCACATGGTACAATAAAAAACAGAGGAGGTCTTATCATGGCGGATTTTAAATTATTTTCCATTCAAAATGGCGTGAACGAATTGCCGTCCTCCCAGGTTGCGTTGGAACGGGAGTTGCAAACGCTTCTGGAGAAAAATATGATGACCTTTTTTGGGGTGACTTTTTTACGATCGGAGTACAAGATCACCAATGGTCGAATGGACAGCATTGGAATTGACGAAAACAATTGTCCGGTCATTTTTGAATATAAGCGGAGTATCAATGAAAATGTGATCAACCAGGGCCTGTTCTATTTGGATTGGCTGCTAGATCATAAGGCAGATTTCAAGCTGTTGGTTATGGAGGAACTGGGGTTGGAAAAAGCAGAGCAGATTGATTGGAGTATGCCCTGCGTAATTTGTATTGCCAGCGATTTTACAAAATTTGATGAGCACGCTGTAAATCAGATGCAACGGAACATCAAGCTGGTGAAGTATAGAAAATACGGCGACGAACTGATTGCCTTCGAGTTCTTAAACACACCTCAGGTACAGCCTGCTGTGGAAGAAATGGCGACACTGGTGAAAAAGGTAAAAGGGGATAAGTCGTTTCAAAAACACTTGGAGGAAACAAGAGAGCAGATCAGGACGCTGTATTTGTCCATTCATGACTACATTCTGTCGCTAGGTGACGATGTTGCAGAAAACCAGCTTAAGCTCTATGTGGCGTTCAAAAAGGTTAGAAATATTGCCTGTGTGGAAGTGTATCAGAACAATATTTTGATACATCTGCGTTTGAATCCGGACACAGTGGAATTGAAACCGGGGAAAATTGAGGATGTCCGGGACAAGGGGCACTGGGGTACTGGAGACCTTCGACTTATTATCAAGAACGGAGATGATTTTGAAAACGTAAAGCCACTGATCGACCGTGCCTATTTTGAGAACTGAAAAGCAGCAGCATGGATAAGAAGTCCATGCTGCTGTTGTTTTATCTTAAGAGATCTCGTTATATGGGCAGCCACTCTCTTGACAACCTGATATTTTGGTGATATTATTTTGATATCAAAAAGAGAGCGGGAGGTGCTCTTATGGAAGAGAAGATTTTAACCGGCAAGAAAAAGGGTATGCCTATGCTGCTGCTCATTCTGGCCCTGTACGTGCTGGCGGTCATCGGCATCGTGTGGGCTGCCGTCCAGGACGGGGCGGGAGACATGGATGGGATCACGGTGGTCATTCTGGTTGTGAGCATCGTCTGGGCGTCCCTGGGCTGGATCTTCCTGTGCGGCCTGAAGGTGCTCAAGCCCCAGGAGGCCCTAGTGCTCACCCTGTTTGGCAAGTACATCGGCACGCTGAAGGGGGAGGGCTTCTACTACGTCAACCCCTTCTGCTCCGGGGTCAATCCGGCGGCCCAGACCAAGCTGAACCAGAGCGGCGACGTGGATGGCGGCAGCAAGGCGGAGAAGAAGGCGGAGGCCCAGGCGGGCGGCAAGAAGATCTCCCTCAAGATCATGACCCTGAACAACAACCGCCAGAAAATCAACGACTGCCTGGGCAACCCGGTGGAGATCGGCATCGCCGTCATGTGGCGGGTGGTGGACACCGCCAAGGCGGTGTTCGACGTGGACAACTACAAGGAATACCTGTCCCTCCAGTGTGACAGCGCCCTGCGGAACATCGTGCGTATCTACCCCTACGACGTGGCCCCCAACGTGGACACCACCGGCGACGGCATTGCCGACGAGGGCAGTCTGCGGGGCTCCAGCGAGGTGGTGGCTGGGCGCATCAAGGATGAGATCCAGAGCAAGGTGGCTCAGGCCGGGCTGGAGATCATTGAGGCCCGCATTACCTACCTGGCTTATGCCCCCGAGATCGCCGCGGTGATGCTCCAGCGGCAGCAGGCCTCTGCCATTATCGACGCCCGCAAGATGATCGTGGACGGGGCCGTGGGCATGGTGGAGATGGCTCTGGAGCGGCTCAGCGAGAAGCAGGTGGTGGAACTGGACGAGGAGCGGAAGGCCGCCATGGTGTCCAACCTGCTGGTGGTACTTTGCGGCAACCGGGACGCCCAGCCGGTGGTCAACTCCGGCAGCCTGTACTGATATGGCGGGCGATGGTAAGAAGCAGGTGCCCCTGCGCCTGTCCCCCAAGCTGTATGCCGCCATTGCGGCCTGGGCGGAGGACGACTTCCGCTCGGTGAACGGCCAGATCGAGTATCTGCTCACCGAGTGCGTCCGGCAGCGGAAGAAAAACGGGAAATATGTGTCCGATGAGATCGACGTGCCGCCGGAACTGGATATCGAATGAAAAAAGACGTGCTGCCACGGCAGCACGTCTTTTTTTGTTTCTCAGGCCTCAGCGGAGCCCAGGCTGATCTCCGGCATCAGTTCCTTGCTGATGATGGAGAGCATCTCCTCCAGCTTGGCACATTCAGCGGGGGTGAATCGCTCCCGCATCCGCTCGGTAACTACATGTACATAGTCGTTGCTGATGTTGTAATACTCCTTGTACTTTTGGGTTACCTGCAGGTGGTACTCTCGCTTGTCATGTTCCGACTGGATCTTCTGGACATAGCCCTTGCGGATGAGACTGTTGATCTTATAAGCCGCATTGGGCGGGGAAATGCGCATGAAGGAGGCAAACTCGTTGATGGTGGGGGACCCCAGGGCCTGGATGGTCTCCATAGCGAAGGTCTCCACCGTGGTCAGGCTGGCCTCCCGGTTCTGGAACCGCTCGAAGATCTCCTGATAAAAGTGAAGTTTAAATTTTGTATACACGATTTCAAATTTCTCTTCCAGCATACCCCTGCCTCCGCATTTTCGGTCTTTTTTTCATTATAACAAACGGCGGAGGAGAGGGCAATCAGGAATCTTTGCCCAGGGCAAAGGTCAGCTCCGCCGTGGCCGCCACCTGCCCGTTGACGGTGGCCCTGGCTTCCCCGATGCCCACCGGCCCTTTCTGCTTGGTGAGGGTACATTCCAGCTCCAGCACGTCACCGGGGGTCACCTGGCGGCGGAACCGGGCGTTCTTGATGCCGCCGAAGAAGGCGATCTTGCCCCGGTTCTCCGGCAGGGACAGCAGGGCCACCGCACCTACCTGGGCCAGGGCCTCCAGAATGAGGACGCCGGGCATGACGTGGTACTGGGGAAAGTGGCCCTGGAAGAAGGGCTCGTTGACGCTGACGCACTTGATGCCCTTGGCCCACTTGCCCGCCTCGCCGTCCACGATGCGGTCCACCAGGGCGAAGGGGTAGCGGTGGGGCAGGATCTCAGCAATCTGATTGGAGTTGAGTTCCATAGCGTTTAACCCTCCCACTTCTTGAACAGCACACAGGCGTTGTGACCGCCGAAGCCCAGGGAGTTGGACAGGGCGTACTGGACGTCGGCATTCCGGCCCTGGTTGGGCACATAGTCCAGGTCGCAGGCCGGATCGGCCTCCTGGTAGTTGATGGTGGCGGGCAGATATCCGTCCTTCAGGGTGAGGGCGGAGAAAATGGCCTCCACCGCACCGGCAGCGCCCAGCATATGGCCGGTCATGGACTTGGTGGAGCTGACCGCCAGCTTATAGGCGTGGTCGCCGAACACCGTCTTGATGGCGTCGGTCTCGCCGGAGTCGTTCAGGGGGGTGGAGGTGCCGTGGGCGTTGATGTAGCCCACCTGCTCGGGGGCCACGCCGCCGTCGGCCAGGGCCTGGGCCATGGCCCGGGCGCCGCCCTCCCCGTGGGGAGCGGGGGCGGTCATGTGGTAGGCGTCGCAGGTGGCGCCGTAGCCCACCACCTCGGCATACACTTTGGCCCCTCGGGCCTTGGCGTGCTCATACTCCTCCAGCACCAGGATGCCGGCGCCCTCGCCCATCACAAAGCCGGAACGCTGGGCGTCAAAGGGGATGGAGGCCCGGTTGGGGTCGTCGCCCACATGGAGGGCCCGCATGGTGGTGAAGCCGCCGATGGACAGGGGGGTGATGGCGGACTCGGCACCGCCGCACAGCATCACCTCGGCATAGCCGTCCCGGATGTGGCGGAAGGCGTCGCCCACGGCGTTGGAGCCGCCGGCGCAGGCGGTGACAGGGCAGGTACACATACCCTGGAAGCCGAAGGCAATGGCGATGAGACCAGCGCCCATGTTGGCGATGGTAGAGGGGATGTAGAAGGGGGAGGCCCGGTCAAAACCCTTCTCCGAGCAGCGCATCTGCTCGGCCTCGGTGTTGCCGATGCCGCCGATGCCGCTGGAGACGATGACGCCGCAGCGGGTGCGGTCCAGGGACTCCAGATCCAGGCCGCTGTCGGCCACCGCCTCCTTGGCGGAGGCCATGGCCAGCTGGGAGTAGCGGGCCATGTGGCGCACTTCCTTCTTGTCCAGCACGGAGGTGGGGTCCCAGTCCTTTACCTCGGCGGCCAGATGGACCTTCTGAGGGGCGGCGTCATACTGAGTGATGGGGGCGATGCCGCACACACCGTTACGGACGGCCTGCCAGGTGTCGGCCACGTTGTGGCCCAGGGGATTGACGGTCCCCATGCCGGTAATGACTACTCTGCGTTTTTCCATAGTTGATCTTGTTCCTCCTCACATACCCATGCCGCCGTCGACGGAAAGGACCTGTCCGGTGATGTAGGCCGCCTCATCGGAGGCCAGGAAGGCCACGGCGGCAGCCACGTCCTCGGGGGTGCCGGCCCGGCCGGCGGGGATGGTGGACAGCATGGCCTCCCGGGCGGCCTCGGGAAGGGCAGCGGTCATGTCGGTGGCGATGTAGCCGGGAGCAATGGCGTTGACGGTGACGCCCCGTCCGCCCAGCTCCTTGGCCAGGGACTTGGTCATGCCGATGACGCCTGCCTTGCTGGCGCAGTAGTTGATCTGGCCGGGATTGCCCCGGAGGGCCACCACCGAGCTGAGGTTGATGATGCGGCCAAATTTTGCCTTCATCATGGGCCGGGCGGCGGCCTTCATGCACAGGAAGGCCCCCTTCAGGTTGGTCTCGATGACCGCGTCGAAGTCCTCCTCCTTCAGCATCATGGCCAGGTTGTCCCGGGTGATGCCGGCGTTGTTCACCAGGATGTGGAGGCCGCCCAGCTCTTTCACGGCGGTGTCCATCAGGGCCTTCACAGCGGCGGGGTCGGCTACGCTGCCCTGAACGGCATGGGCTTCCACACCCAACTCCTTGAGGGCGGCCAGGGTTTCCTCGGCGGCGGCAGTGTTGCCGGCGTAGGAGAACACCACGTTGGCGCCCCGGCGGGCCAGCTCCAGGCAGATAGCCTTGCCAATACCCCGGCTGCCGCCGGTGACTACGGCGATTTTTCCATTCATGCTCATACAGTTATCCTTTCAAAGCGGCGGAGAGGGCCTCGATGTCGGCGCAGGTCTCCACGGCGTAGGTCTTGATGGAGGGGGCGGTCTTTTTCACAAAGCCGCTGAGTGCCTTGCCCGGGCCGATCTCCACGATGGTGTCCACACCCAGCGCCTCCAGATGGCGGATGGTGTCCTCCATGTAGACGGAGGACTGGACCTGCTTCTCCAGCAGGGCGGGGATGGTGTCGTTCTCGCCCATCTCATGGCCCAGGCAGTTGAAGAGCACCGGGAAGGCCATCTCTCCAAAGGTGACGCTCTGGAACTTCTCCCGCAGGGCGTCGCCGGCGGGGCGGAGCAGGGAGGTGTGGAAGGGGCCGCTGACCTTCAGAGGGAGACAGCGCTTGGCCCCCAGCTCCTTGGCAATGGAAGCGGCCTTGTTCACCGCCTCCTGGGCACCGCCGATGACCAGTTGGCCGGGGCAGTTGTAGTTGGCGATCTCCACCACACCGGCGTCGGCGGCCTGGTCGCAGGCCTGCTGCAGCTTCTCCCGGTCCAGACCCAGAACGGCGGTCATGCCGCAGGGGATACCGGCAGCGGCGGAGGCCATGGCCTTGCCCCGGAAAGCGGCCAGGGAGATGGCCTGGGCGGGGGTAAACACCCCGGCGGCCTGGAGGGCGGAATACTCGCCCAGGCTGAGGCCGGCGGCGTAATCGGGCCGGATGCCCATGTCATACAGGATGGCGGTCATGCCGGCGGCGAAAGCCACCATGCAGGGCTGGGTGTACTCCGTCTGGTTCAGTACCCCGTCGGGGTCGGTGAAGGAGACGGTCTTCAGGTCAAAGTCCACGTCGGCGCTGTCCAGCACGGCTTTAAATACGGGGTAGGCCTCATAGAGGTCGGCCCCCATGCCGGGATGCTGGCTGCCCTGTCCGGCGTACAAAAAGGCGAGGCTCATACGTTCAGTCCTTTCACAACGGCCTGACAGCCGCTCATCATGTCCTCAAAGATGGCCCGCAGGGGACGGACCTCCTTTACCATGCCGGCCACCTGACCGGCCATAAAGCTGCCGGTGTCCAGGTCGCCGTCGAACACCGCCCGGCGGAGGGAGCCCAGGGTCAGCTTCTCCATCTCCTCCAGAGGCAGGTTCTGCTTCTCCATGCGCAGGTACTCCCGGGCCATCTTGTTCTTGAGCACCCGGACGGGGGCGCCGCCGGTGCGACCGGTGACGGTGGTGTCGTTGGCCCCGGCCTTCACCACGGCCTGCTTGTAGTTGTCGTGGATGGGGCACTCCTCACTGGCCAGCAGGCAGGTGCCGATCTGCACGCCGCAGGCGCCCAGGGCGAAGGCGGCGGCCATCTGACGGCCGTCGGCAATGCCGCCGGCGGCGATGACGGGCACGCTCACCGCGTCCACCACCTGGGGCACCAGGGCCATGGTGGTCATCTCGCCCACATGGCCGCCGCTCTCGGTGCCCTCGGCGATGATGCCGTCAATGCCGTACCGCTCCAGCCGCTTGGCCAGGATGGGGGCGGCCACCACGGGGAACACCTTGATGCCCGCCGCCTTCCAGGCGGGGACGTACTTGCCGGGGTTGCCGGCGCCGGTGGTCACCACCTGGACGCCCTCCTCCACCACCACGCGGGCCAGGTCCTCGATGTGGGGATTCATCAGCATCAGATTGACGCCGAAGGGCTTGTTAGTGGAGGACTTGGCCACCTGGATCTCATGGCGCAGGGCGTCGGCGTCCATGCCGCCGGAGCCGATGAGGCCCAGAGCACCGGCATTGGATACGGCGGCGGCGAAAGCGCCGGTGGCCACGTTGGCCATGCCGCCCTGGATAATGGGGAATTCAATCCCCAGAAGTTCATTCAATTTCATAATATACTCCTTATGAGCCTTCCCCTGGGGGAAGGTGGCTGGCCAAAGGCCAGACGGATGAGGGAAGCGGTATGTATGATGGCGGACGGCCATAAAGGCCGCCCCTACGGGGTAGCAATTTTGCGTAGGGGCGACCCTTGTGGTCGCCCGTTTCTTTACGCCAGCTCCAGCAGCGCGCCCGCCCAGGTCAGGCCCCCGCCGAAGCCCACGCACAGGGCCTTCTGGCCGGAGGTCAGCTGACCGGAGGTGACCAGCTCATCCAGCAGCAGGGGTACGCTGGCGGCGGAGGTGTTGCCGGTGCGGGCGATGTTGCCGGTGCACTTGGCGGGATCTACTCCCAGCTTCTTTACCGCAAAGTCAATGATGCGCTGGTTGGCCTGGTGGAACACGAAGCGGTCCACGTCCTCCAGGGTGAGGCCCGCCTTTTTGAGTACCTCTTTGGCGCAGCGGGGCAGGGCCTCTACCGCGAAGCGAAACACCGCTTTGCCATCCATATGGATGTAGGAGGGATCGGTGCTGTTGGCTCCGGGGACGTACAGGGCTTCCTGATTGCCCCGGCAGCCCAGCACTCCGCAGAGGGAAGGATAGTCCGCCCGCCACTCCACCACGGCGGCTCCCGCGCCGTCTCCAAAGAGAACGCAGGTGGAGCGGTCGGTGAAGTCGGTGATGCGGCTCAGGGCCTCCACGCCCACAATGAGGCCGTACTTCCGTTCTGCGGCGGCCAACAGGCATTCCGCTGTATGGAGACCGTACACAAAGCCGGAGCAGGCGGCGTTCAGGTCGAAGCACACCGTGTCCTCCGGAAAGCCCAGATCCCGCTGGAGGATGCAGGCGGCGGCAGGGGTGAGAAAATCCTGGGACAGGGTAGCCACGATGCATACCCCGATCTGTTCCGGGCTGATGCCGGAGCGCTCCAGAGCCTGTTTGGCGGCGGCCAGACATAGGGTGGTGTGGCTCTCCCCTTCGGTGCAGTGGTAGCGGCTGCGGATACCGGTGCGAGTGGCGATCCACTCGTCGTTGGTGTCCACGATCTTGGACATATCGTCGTTGGTCACCGCCCGGCGGGGCAGGGCGGAGCCGGTGCTCAGCAGTTTGATTCCGTTCATGGGCGCTCCTTTCTCAGGGCCTTGCTGCCCATTAAGCGGAATTTTTTGTAGCGCTGGGTGGCCAGAGCCTGACCGTTCAGCTTGTTCAGTGCCGCCAGCTCCTTCACCAGGACGGCATCCAGCGCCTTGCATACTCCGTGCAGGTTGGTGTGGGCGCCTTCTGCGGGTTCAGGGATGATGGCGTCGATGACGCCCAGCTCCAGCAGGTCGGCGGCGGTGAGCTTCATCACGTCGCAGGCCTCGTCGCTGCGGGAGGAATCTTTCCACAGGATGGCGGCAAAGCCCTCGGGGGAGAGGACGGAGTAGACGGCATTTTCCAGCATGAGTACCTTGTTGCCCACACCCAGAGCCAATGCGCCGCCGCTGCCCCCCTCGCCGGTGACCACCGAGATCACCGGGACGGTGAGGGCGGAGGAGAGGGCCAGGGTGCGGGCGATGGCCTCCCCCTGGCCGCGAGCCTCGGCCTCCAGGCCGGGGTAGGCGCCGGGGGTGTCGATGAAGGTGATGATGGGGCGGCGGAACTTCTCCGCCTGCTCCATCAGCCGCTGGGCCTTGCGGTAGCCCTCGGGGGAGGGCATGCCGAAGTGATAGGCCAGGTGTTCCTCCAGGGTGCGGCCCTTCCGGTGACCGATGACGGTAACCGGCTGGCCATGGAAGAGGGCCGCGCCGCCCAGGATGCTGCCGTCGTCGGCGCACAGGCGGTCGCCCCGCTGCTCAAAGAAGTCAGTGAAGAGGGCGGCGATGAAGTCGGCAGTACCCGGCCGGTCCTGATGGCGGGCCAGCGCCACCCGCTGGGCGGGGGTCAGGTTATTTGCCACGGTCGCTCCCTCCTTTCCCGTGCAGTTTCAGCAGCTGGATCAGGGTGTCCCGCAGCTGGGCCCGGGGCACGATGGCGTCCAGGAAGCCATGCTCCAGCAGGTACTCGGCGCTCTGGAAGCCCTCGGGCAGCTTCTCACCGATGGTCTGTTCGATGACCCGGGGGCCGGCAAAGCCGATGAGGGCGCCGGGCTCGGCCAGCATGATGTCGCCCAGGCTGGCAAAGCTGGCGGTGACCCCGCCGGTGGTGGGGTGGGTAAGCACCGAGATGTACAGCCCGCCCTTGCGGGAGAACCGCTCCAGAGCGGCGGAGGTCTTGGCCATCTGCATCAGGGACAGAATGCCCTCCTGCATCCGGGCTCCGCCGCTGGCGGAGAAGAGGATGAGGGGCAGCTTATATTTTTCGGCGTACTCCACCAGCCGGGTGACCTTCTCACCCAGGGCAGCGCTCATGCTGCCCATGAAAAACCGGCTGTCCAGAGCGCCGATGGCCACCTTCTGGCCGTTGATGCGGCCGGTGGCGGCCACCACGCCCTCGTTCATGCCGGTGCGGCGGCGGGCGCCCTCCAGCTTGGCGGCGTAGCCGGGGAAGGACAGAGGATCGTTGGAGGACAGATTGGCGTCCAGCTCCCGGAAGGTGCCTTTGTCCAGCACCAGGCTGAGGCGGTAATAGGCCCCGACGGGGTAGTGATGGCCGCACAGGGGGCAGACGTACCGGGCAGTCACCAGATCCTTGCGGCGGAAGGTGCCGCCGCAGGCGGGACAGGTCTCCTCGGTATGGGCGGGGGCGGGGGAACTGCCCCGGAGGGCCTTCAGGGAGAGCAGCTTCTGACGCCGCTGGGCAAAGACGTTGCTCATGCCTTAGGTTCCTCCTCTCCGCTGCGGCTCCAGGCCAGCAGGGTGTCCATGTTGGCCTCCAGGTAGCCGGTGTTATAGTTGCCCCGGATGAAGTCGGGGTGGTGCATGATCTGATGGAGCAGATCGGCGTTGTTGGCAGGACCCTCGATGATGAGCTCCTCCAGGGCCCGGCGCATCCGGCGGATGGCGTCCAGCCGGGTGGGGGCGTGAACAATGAGCTTTGCCATCAGGGAGTCGTAGTAGGGGGGCAGGGTGTAGCCGGTATACAGGCCGGTGTCCACCCGCACCCCGCAGCCGCCGGGTAGGTGCACGAAATCGATCTTGCCCGGGCAGGGGCGGAAGTCGTTGGCCGGGTCCTCGGCGTTGATGCGGCACTCGATGGCGTGGCCGTTGAGGGTGACCTCCTCCTGGGTGCGGGACAGGGGGAGACCGGCGGCAATACGGATCTGCTCCCGCACCAGGTCCATGCCGGTAACCAGCTCGGTGACCGGGTGCTCCACCTGGATCCGGGTGTTCATCTCAATGAAGTAGAAGTTGCCCTCCGGGTCCAGTACGAACTCAATGGTGCCGGCGTTCTCATAGTGGGCGGCCCTGGCGGCGGCCACGGCGGCGGCGCCCATGCGCTCCCGCAGCTCGGGAGTGAGGGCCTTGGAGGGGGACTCTTCCAGCAGCTTCTGGTTGCGCCGCTGGATGGAGCAGTCCCGGTCCCCAAGCTGGATTACATGGCCCTGGGAATCGGCCAGGATCTGGAACTCAATGTGCCGGGGGTTGAGGATCAGCTTCTCCAGGTACATCTCTCCACTGCCGAAGCAGGCCACCGACTCGCTGCGGGCCTCCTCAAAGAGGGGGATCAGCTGGTCGGGCTCAAACACCCGGCGCATACCACGGCCGCCGCCGCCGGCGGCAGCTTTGATGAGCACAGGGTAGCCGATGGAGTCGGCCAGGGCTTTGGCCTCCTCGGCGGTGTCCACTGCTCCGTCGGAGCCGGGGACCACCGGCACACCGGCGGCCACCATCAGCTTGCGGGCGGCGGCCTTGTTGCCCATGGCCCGGATCACATCGCCGGAGGGGCCGATAAAGGCAATGCCCGCCTGGGCACAGGCGTCGGCGAAATCGGCGTTTTCCGACAGGAAGCCGTAGCCGGGGTGGATGGCGTCGCACCCGGTGGCCTGAGCCACGGTGAGGATGGCGTCCACATTTAAGTAGCTGTCCGCCGAGCGGGCGGGGCCGATGCAGTAGGCCCGCTCCGCCAGCTGGACGTGAAGAGCCTCCGAATCGGCCTGGGAGTAGACCACCACAGGCTCGATGTCCAGCTCCCGGCAGGCCCGGAACACCCGGACGGCGATCTCGCCCCGGTTGGCGATCAAAATACGCTTGAACATGGAATCACCCTTCCCGGTAACGAATGAGGGGGTCCCCAAAGGACACCAGAGCCCCGTCCTCCTGAAGAATGGCCTCGATGGTGCAGTCGCAGGGGGCGTGGACCTCATTCATCATCTTCATGGCCTCCATGAGGCAGACGGTCTGGCCCTTCTTCACCTTGTCGCCCACCTTGACGAAGGGCTCGGCGTCGGGGGCGGAGGCGGCATAGAAGGTACCCACCAGGGGGGCGGTGATGCAGGGACCATCGGGCTGAGCCGCCGGGGCGGGCGCAGCAGCGGCAGGTGCGGGTGCGCCCACGGGAGCGGCGGGAACGGCAGCGCTGCCGCCTTTGCCCAGCTCCAGGGTAAAGTCCTTGGTATTCAGCTTGAAGGTGGTGATGCCGCTCTGGTCAAAGCGGGCCATCAGCTCAAAAATCTCTTGGTTGGTCATAGCGGCTCCTTTCGGAAAAAAGGCATCGGTTTGCACCGATGCCCGTTTTCTCCTCTTACTCAGCGTGATCCTCGATGTACTTCATCAGGTCGCCCGCGGTCTTCATGTTGGGCAGGTCCTCGTCGGCGATGGTCACGCCGAAGGCCTCCTCCAGAGCCATGGACAGCTCCACGGCAGCCAGGGAATCGGCCTCCAGGTCCTCGGCCAGGCGGGCGTCGGGGGTCACCTTGTCGGCGTCGCAGCTCAGGGTCTCCACAATGATATCCTTAATCTTCTCGAAATCCATGGTAATGCTCCTCACAAAACAATTCAAAAATTTTAGTTAAATTATTTTACTTAAAAATTTTTAAATAAAATAATTTAAGCATATTTTAGCAGGCGGAAGTGATTTGTCAAGACTTTTTTTGGAAACTCCAGAGGATAATCTTCAGAACTGTTCAAATTCACGAAAAAAGCGCAAAAAAAGCGCCCTGCGATTGGATCGCAGGGCGGGGATTGGGGGTAAGTAGCCGCCCTGGAGGGGGCGGCGTGGGGCTCAGCAGCAGCGACAGCAGCCGCAGGAGGTGTCCTCCTCCTGATCGGCAGCCCACAGGAAAGCCGGGATGGTGAGATAGACCTGACGGCCGCCGGCTGTGCCGGACAGGTCGGACAGGGTCAGGCCGGAGAACAGGTCACTGGAAGTGGTCCTGTTGTTCTCAGAGGCGCCGCAGCAGCAGCGGCAGCAGCGATTCCCGTTGTTACAACACATGATGAAGTACCCCCAATCAAAATTGTGACGGGCCTTTGCCCCCCACAGCCCAGTATACGCAGGGTGGGGACGGGAGGTACCAAAAAAGAAAAAAGCGAGACAACCGAAGTTGTCTCGCTTTGGCAGCGGGAGAAGGATTCGAACCCTCACATACAGAGTCAGAGTCTGCTGTGCTACCCTTACACAATCCCGCTATTTGTTTGCCGCTCTCGTGAGCGCAGGTGTTATTATAGCAAACTACAGAGAAATGTCAAGAGGAAAAATGAAAAAATAAAAAATTGTGGGCCGGACATTCCGGCCCACGAAAAAGGGGTCAATGACGGTTGGGATCACCGGTCTTATCCTGGGGCTGCTCCTGCTTCTTGCTCTGGGGATGCTTGCAGTCCTGGGGAGCGGGATTCTGGTTTCTGGACTTCTTCTGCTCGTTATGCTGGTTCTGCATGGTGCTCACCTCGCTTTCACCGTTCCTAGCTTGCCCCGGTGTTTCCTGATTTATACAAAAACTTTCTCATTTCAGGGATACCAACTAAGAACAAAGTATGGTATAATAATACGACAGAAGCTGCTATATTTTGCCTGGGCCTGGCCTGGAGCTTTGTTTCAAAGGAGGGCTGCTGCTGTGAGATGTCCGTTTTGTTCTCACCCGGAGAGCAAGGTCGTGGACTCCCGTCCGTCCGACGAAGGGTCCAGCATCCGCCGCCGCCGGGAATGTCTGGCCTGCCATAAGCGTTTTACCACTTATGAGACCATGGAGAGTCTGCCCCTGATGGTAATCAAAAAGGACGGCAGCCGTCAGACCTTTGACAAGACCAAGCTGCTCAACGGCATGATTCGGGCCTGTGAAAAACGGCCGGTGGCCTTTGCCACCCTGGAAGATATGGCCAATGAGATCGAACAGGTCCTGCAAAACGACATGGACCGGGAGATTCCCTCCGCCCGTATTGGCGAATTGGTGATGGAACGGCTGAAAAAGGTGGACGAGGTGGCCTATGTCCGTTTCGCTTCCGTCTACCGTCAGTTCAAGGATATCAGCACCTTTATGGAGGAACTGAACAAGCTTCTGGCGGAGAAGTAATTTGACCTAATCCCCTGAAAAACGGCGGCTTGTCCGCCAAGTTTGACCCCAAACATGAGCGAGAGTGCGTTGGAAAAAATCCGACGCACCCTCGCTTTTTTCATCCCCTGACGCCGCAAAG
>NZ_NFIB01000026.1:0-45457 GCF_002159385.1 Flavonifractor sp. An52 | reverse complement strand
GCTCTGGAGGACGCCAAGAAGAAGTTCGTGGGCGAGAACCCCAACATCCTGGCTCTGCCCCAGACCTTCAAGCTGGGCGCCGTCCATCTGTGCATGAAGGACGACGATCTGAGCAACGTATAATTCTGTACTGTACAAACGGCCGTGCTGTGAAGAATGATTCACAGCACGGCCGTTTTGGTGACAAGGCGCAGTCTTTGTGCTATAATACAGCCCGGATATGGCTTTGCCCCAGGAGGTCCCTGCGGCGAAAGTTTGAGATTTCAATGAAACAGGAGGTCCTGTATCCTATGAACATCACCATTTCCGATCTGCTCGATCTGTCCCACACCCTGGCCGGGGATTATCTCCGGCAGTTTCAGTACCCTTGGGAGGCCCTGGACGGCATCAAGGACCTGATCCTCTCCCTGGGCAGCCAGCTCTCCCCCGAGGAGTACAGCCAGCCCCAGGAGCACGTCTGGGTCCACAAAACCGCTGTGGTGGCCCCCACCGCCTACCTGGGCGCCCCCTGCATCATCGGCCCTGAGACCGAGGTGCGTCACTGCGCCTTTATCCGGGGCTCCGCTCTGGTGGGAGCCCACTGCGTGGTGGGCAACTCGGTGGAGCTGAAAAACGTCATTCTCTTCGACAACGTCCAGACCCCCCACTACAACTATGTGGGCGACTCCATCCTGGGCTACAAGAGCCACATGGGCGCCGGCTCCATCACCTCCAACGTCAAGTCCGACAAGACCCTGGTGGTGGTGAAGGGGGAGACCCCCATCCCCACCGGCCGGAAGAAGATGGGCGCCATCCTGGGCGACTTTGTGGAAGTGGGCTGCAACTCGGTCCTCAACCCCGGTACCATTCTGGGCCGCCACAGCAGCGTATACCCCACCTCCTGCGTCCGGGGCGTCATTCCCGCCCACAGCATTTATAAGGACAAGGATCACATCGTCCTGCGGGAGGAGCAGTAACCATTTCACCTGTAAACAGCGCCCCGTTGGAGAGCTTTTCTCCAACGGGGCGCTGTTCTTTTCTATCCTATTGGCCATCCTGGGGCAGGCGGTCCAGCTGAGCCCGGGCGGCCTCCTGCACCGCCTGCCGGGCCTGCCGGAACCAGGCCAGCAGGGCCTTGGCCTGGGGCGTGATGGTGCTGCCGCCGCCCCCCAGGCCCCCCGCCTCGGTACTCACCAGGGGCATAGCCAGCCCACGCTCCGCCGTGTGGAGGATTTTCAGGGCTTTGGAGTAGGACAGTCCCATTTTCTGGGCGGCCGCCCGCAGGGAGCCGGTCCGCTCCACCTGCTCCAGCAGCTCCGCCGGTCCCGGCCCGAAGATCCGCCGCCCCGTCTCATCCGTCAGATAGAATTTTCCTTCCCCCCGCATGGCCCGCTCCCTTCTCTGCCGTCCGGCTGCTATGCCGGGCGGATTTTGCTTCTATGGCCATTATATCGTTGTGTTTTCAAAAACACAACGTAAATTTTCTTTATCGATTTACTCCATTACCACCAGGTAATCCTGGAAAACTTAGCACTTTTTATATTCGTTTTGTCTGTTTCACTTTTCTCATCCTCCCTTTGTCGGCACTCTTTCGGATTTTTCCAATCTTTGTTCGTGTCCGAACCATTCATTTGACTTTCCTGTACCAAAAGGTTTAAATATAATTATAGTTTAGTTTTAATCCTCATAATTCTGTTTCAAAGGAGAGGAGTATACCATGGAATATGTGAACGCATCGTCTGTCCAGCAAGTGCTGGACACGCTGGCTCAGGCCGACGGCGGAGCCGTGGTCCTGGCCGGCGGCACCGACCTGATGGTGGATTTCAAGGCCGGGAAGGTACAGCCCCAGGTGTGGGTAGATGTAACCCGGGTACCCGAGCTGTGCGGCATCACCGTGGAGGACGGCAAGCTGGTCATCGGCGCCGCCGTCACCCTGACCACCATCGCCCGCTCGCCGCTGGTCCGCCAATACTTCCCCTCCCTGGCTCAGGGCTGCGGCACGGTAGGGTCCCTCCAGATCCGCAACTCGGCCACTCTGGTGGGCAACGTGGTCAGTGCCCAGCCCGCCGGCGACGGCGCCATGTCCCTGGCCCCCCTGGCCCCCACCTTCACCGTCCTGTCCGCCCAGGGGGCGCGTCAGCTGTCCATGGGTGAGATGTACGCCGGCTTCGCCCGCAGCACCATCGACCACAGCCGGGAACTGGTGACCAAGATCTCCATTCCTCTGCCCCAGCCCGGGGAGGCCGCTTCCTTTGTGCGACTGGAGCTGCGGAAATCCCTGTCCCTGCCCATGCTCAACTGCGCCGCCATGGTCCATGTGGAGGACGGCCTGGTCACCTGGGCCCGGATCACCATGGCCCCCGTGGGCGTGGGACCTGTGCGGGCCCAGGCCGCCGAGGCCTTCCTGGCGGGCAAGCCTCTCACCGATGAGAACATGGCCCAGGCCGGACAGCTGGCCCTGGAAAACGCCAACCCCAGAAGCAACCCCCTGCGGGGCAGCCGGGAGTACCGGCTGGACACCCTGCCGGTGATCATCCGCCGGGCCCTGGAGGCCTGCCGGGATCAGCTGGCACATTGAGAGAAAGGCGGAATTGACATGGCTGTTTTACATACCACCATCAACGGCGAGGCCATTACGGCGGAGGTGGACCCCTCCATCTCCCTGGCCCAGTTCCTGCGGGACAATCTCTACCTCACCGGCACCAAGATCGGCTGCGGCAAGGGGGAGTGCGGCGCCTGCACCATCATCATGGACGGCAAATCGGTGACCTCCTGCATCATCCCCGTCATGCGGGCGGAGGGAGCCGTCATCCAGACCATCGAGGGTGTGGCCAAAAACGGCAAGCTCCACCCCCTGCAGGAGGAGTTTATCAACCAGGGGGCCGTCCAGTGCGGCTTCTGCACCCCCGGCATGATCATGTCGGCCAAGGCCCTGCTGGATGAGAACCCGGAGCCTAAGAAGGAGGAGCTCCGGGAGGCCCTGGGCGGCAACATCTGCCGCTGCACCGGATACGTCAACATCGAGCGGGCGGTGGAGGCCGCCGCCCAGCGCATCCAGAAGGGGGAGTGAGGAGCATGAAATATGTAGGACAGAGCATTCCCCGTAACGACGGCTTTGACAAGGTTACCGGCCGGGGCCTGTTCACCTTCGACGTGACCCTGCCCCGGATGGTATACGGCAAGGTGCTGCGCAGCCCCTACGCCCACGCCAAGGTGCTGAGCATTGACACCTCCGAGGCCGAGGCCCTGCCCGGTGTGCGGGCGGTGTGTACCTTTAAGAACACCACCAACAAGGTGTGGAACGGGGCGGCCCCCATGTTCATTACCCCCCTGCCCCACAAGCCGGTGCTGGATCAGACCATCTTCACCGATGAGCCCAAGTACATCGGCGACGAGGTGGCCGCCGTGGCCGCCGACACCGAGGCCATTGCCGAACAGGCGGTGAAGCTCATCAAGGTGGAGTGGCAGGAGCTGCCCGCCGTCTACGACCCCCTGGAGGCCGTCAAACCGGACTCCCCCGAGGTTCAGCCCAAGTTTGCCAACCCCGACTTCCACAACATCTGCGGCGGGCCCATTGTGCTGGAATTCGGCGGCGATCCCACCTCCGCCTTTGACCAGTGCGACGCGGTGGTGGAGTACGACGTGACCCTGCCCCGGGTGAAGCAGGCCCAGATGGAGCCCCACGGCGCGGTGGCCACCTACAGCCCCGACGGACGGCTGGAGGTCATCTGCACCACCCAGTCCCTCTACCCCACCAAGATGATTTTGGCCGAGGCCCTGGACATTCCGGTGAGTAAGGTCACCGTGAAGAACGCCCCCTATGTGGGCGGCGGCTTCGGCGTGCGCATCGGCCTGTCCGGCAAGGCGGAGATTCTGGCGGCGGCCCTGTCCATGCAGTGCTTCCGCCCCGTCAAGCTGATCTACACCCGTGAGGAGGACTTCACCTGCTCCGACTCCCGCCACGGCGGCTACCTCAAGTGCAAGCTGGGAGCCAAGGCCGACGGCACCTTTGTGGCCATCGACACCCAGGCCTGGCTGAACACCGGCGCTTATGCTACCTTCGGCACCGACCTGGTGGGCGTATGCGGCGCCTGCGGCACCGCCGGTGCCTACGCCATCCCCAACTTCCGCTATACCGGCTGGCCGGTGTACACCAACCAGATGACCGCCGGCGCCATGCGGGGCTTCGGCACCCCCCAGGGCAATGCCGTAGTGGAACCCGCCATTGAGCTGATGGCGGAAAAGCTGGGCATGGACCCCATCGAGCTGCGGAAGAAGAACTCCACCCGGGAGGACACCAAGAACTGGTTCCCCTTCCCGCCGGGCTCCTGCGGCACCAACGAGTGTCTGGACAAGGCGGCCGCCGCCATCGGCTGGTATGACAAGCACGGCAAGGCCGGTAAGCAGACCGGCCGCATCCGCCGGGGCGTGGGCATCTCCGCCGGTACCCACGTCAGCAACGCCGCCCCCTTCTGCGTGGACTATAACACCGTCATTCTCCGCATCGAGCGGGACGGCACCCTCTTCGTCAACTCCTCCATCCCGGAGATCGGCCCCGGCTCCACCACCGCCTGCCTCCAGGTGGCCGCCGACCTCATCGGGGTCCCCTACAAGGACGCCGTCATGAAGTTCGGCGACACCGACGCCGCCCCCTTCGACATCGGCTCCCACGCCACCCGCACTCTGTACACCGTCAGCTATGTCATGGCCGACGCCGGTAAAAAGCTGCGGAAGGACATTTTTGACTGGGTGGGGCCCAAGCTGGGCATCGATCCGGAAAACCTGGATATGACCGACGGCATCATCACCTGCGACGGCAAGCAGGTGGCCACCCTGGCCGACATGGCCTCCCAGGCCCACCTGGAGGGCAAACAGTTCCTGGCCTCCTCCTGCCAGGTGCCCCCCAACTGTCTCCCCTTCTACGCCCAGGCCGCCGAGGTGGAGGTGGACATGGAGACCGGCATGGTAAAGGTCATCAAGGTAGCCGCCGCCCACGACGTGGGCAAGGCGGTCAACCCGCCTCTGTGCCGGGGCCAGATCGAAGGCGGCGTGCTCCAGGGCGTGGGCTACGCCGTCCGGGAAGAGATGACCTATGTGGAGGGCAAGGGCTTCTACAACAAGGGCTTCCACTCCTATATGCTGCCCACCGCCGACGACCGGCCGGAGATCGAGTCCATCCTGGTGGAGAATCCGGACCCCTCCGGTGTGTTCGGCATCATCGGCATCGGCGAGTGCGGCGTCAACCCCACCCTGGCCGCCATCGGCAACGCGGTGGCCGACGCCACCGGCGTGCGCTTCCATGAGTTCCCCCTGACCCCCGGCCGGGTGCTGGCGGGCCTGAAGGCGGCGGGTAAGGCCTAAGTTCCTTGACAGACCCCATCCCCTCCGTGTATCATGGAAGCACAGAATCACGCGGAAAGGGGCGCGGTCATGGAAGAGAACAAACCCTATTGGGAGGGCAAGCACTTCTCCTTCTACACCAACAAGGAGTGCGAGTACTATCCCTGCCACAAGGTCCCCGAGGGCCAGGATTTCAACTGCCTGTTCTGCTACTGCCCGCTGTATATGCTGGGCCGGGACTGCGGCGGCAACTTTACGTATCTGGACAGCGGCATCAAGGACTGCAGCGGCTGTACCCTCCCCCACAAGCGGGAGAACTACGGCTACATCGCCGCCAAGTTCCAGGAGATCACCCAGGCCATGGCCCACCGGGAGCGGGAAGCCGGGCAGAAGTAACACGCACAAGAGGGTCAGCTGTCAAACAGTTGGCCCTTTCTTTTTGATAAGCGATAGGATTTTTCCCCCATCTGTGATATAATGTTTCCCAATTCCCCAAGCGAAGGAGATGCTTCCATGAAGATCATCGACATTCTGAACCAGGACCGCCCCACCCTGTCCTTTGAGGTTTTTCCCCCCAAGACCAGCGACACCTATGACTCGGTAGCCAGGGCCACCCAGGACATCGCCGCCCTGCGGCCCGACTTTATGAGCGTCACCTACGGCGCCGGCGGCGGCACCAGCGACTACACCGTGGGCATTGCCGCCGGTATCCAGCAGCAGTACGGCGTGGATGTGCTGGCCCATTTGACCTGCGCCTCCTCCACCCGGGCCCACGTGGCCCAGGTGCTGGAACACCTGAAAGAGAAGGGCATCCAGAACGTGCTGGCCCTCCGGGGCGACATCCCCGAGGGGGGCGCTCCCGCCCACGACTACCAGTACGCCGCCCAGCTGGTGAAGGACATCAAGGCCCACGGCGACTTCTGCATCGGCGGGGCCTGCTATCCCGAGGGACACCCCGAGTCCCCCACCAAGAACGCCGACATCGACCACCTGAAAGCCAAGGTGGAGGCGGGCTGCCAGTTCCTCACCACCCAGATGTTCTTTGACAACAACATTCTCTATAACTTCCTCTACCGCATCCGGGAGAAGGGCATCACCGTGCCGGTGGTGGCAGGCATCATGCCGGTAACCAACGGCAAGCAGATCGCCCGTATCTGCAAGCTGTCGGGCACCTATCTACCCGAGCGGTTTAAGGCCATTGTGGACCGGTTCGGGGACAACCCCGCCGCCATGCGCCAGGCCGGTGTGGCCTACGCCGCCGAGCAGATCATCGACCTCATCGCCAACGGCGTGGAGCATATCCACATCTACTCCATGAACAAGCCGGAGATCGCCGCCTCCATCCAGTCCAGCCTGTCGGAGGTCCTGAAATGATCCACACCCCCCGGTCCGAGGCCCTGCGCTATCTGGGCTACCGGGGCGCCCAGCCCGACGAGGCCACCGCCGCCCTGCTGGACAAGCGCATCCAGGCGGTGGAGGGGGCCGCCGACCCCCGGTGGACTTCTGTGGAGGTCCCCCTCACCCTCCGCCCCGGCGGGGTGGAGCTGGGGGACTGGTCCATTGACAGCGAAAAGCTGCGGGCCCACCTGGAGGGCTGCACCGCCGCCCTCCTCTTCGGGGCCACCCTGGGGGTGGGGGTAGACCGGCTCATCGCCCGCTCGGCGGCGGGCCAGGTGACCCGGGCCGCCATGGACCAGGCGGTGGCCGCCGCCCTCATCGAGGCGGTGTGCGACGACGCCTGCGACCAGCTGGCCCAGCGCTATCCCGGCAAATATCTGCGGCCCCGGTTCAGCCCCGGCTACGGGGACTTCCCCCTCACCGCCCAGCCCGAGCTGCTGCGGCGGCTGGACGGCCCCCGGAAGATCGGCCTCACCGCCACCGACACCTGCCTGCTGGCCCCCATCAAATCGGTGACGGCGGTGATCGGTGTGGCAAATACCCCCGGCAAATGCCACGCCGGAGGCTGCGCCACCTGTTCCAAAACCAACTGCGCCTTTAGGAGAGATACCAAATGAAATTCATTGACGCGCTGCACAGCCAGCGCCTGTTTTTTGACGGCGGCACCGGCACTCTGCTCCAGGCCCAGGGCCTGAAGGGCGGCGAGCTGCCTGAGACCTGGAACCTGCTCTATCCCGACCGCATTTCCGCTCTCCACCGGGCCTACCTGGCGGCGGGGAGCAACATCCTGTGTACCAACACCTTTGGAGCCAACGCCCTGAAGTTCCCCGCCGGAGGGGAGTTTAATCTGGAGGAGCTGGTGACCGCCGGTGTACGTCTGGCCTGTGAGGCCAGGGACGCCGATCCCCGGCCCGACGTGTTCGTGGCCCTGGATATGGGCCCCACCGGCAAGCTCTTGAAGCCCATGGGCGACCTGGACTTTGAGGACGCGGTGGCCCTGTACGCCCAGGTGGTCAAAGCGGGAGCCGCCGCCGGAGCCGACCTGGTGCTCATCGAGACCATGAGCGACTCCTACGAGGCCAAGGCCGCCGTGCTGGCCGCCAAGGAGAACTGCGACCTGCCGGTGGTGGTGACCACCGTGTACGGGGAGAATGGCAAGCTGCTCACCGGCGGCACCCCCGCCTCCACCGTGGCCCTGCTGGAGGGCCTTGGCGTGGACGCCCTGGGCGTCAACTGCGGCCTGGGCCCCGCTCAGATGCTGCCCATCGTGAAGCAGCTGGTGGAATATGCCTCGGTGCCTCTGATCGTCAACCCCAACGCCGGTCTGCCCCACGCCTGCGACGGCTGCACCGTCTTTGACGTGGGCCCGGCGGAGTTTGCCGTCCACATGGGGGCCATCGCCGACCTGGGCGTCCAGGTGCTAGGCGGCTGCTGCGGCACCACCCCCGACCACATCAGGGCAGCCGTGGAGGTATGCCGGGACAAGCCCTACACTCCTGCCGCCGACAAGGGCCGCACTCTGGTGTCCTCTTACGCCCAGGCGGTAGAGATCGGCCCCGCCCCGGTGGTCATCGGCGAGCGCATCAATCCCACCGGCAAGAAGAAGTTCCAGCAGGCCCTGCGGGACCACAACATTGAGTACCTCCTCAACGAGGCCTTTGCCCAGGAGGAGGCGGGGGCCCAGGTGCTGGACGTGAATGTGGGCCTGCCCGAGATCGACGAGCCCGCCCTGCTGGTGGAGGTGATGGAGTCCCTCCAGGCTGTCCTCCCTCTCCCCCTCCAGCTGGACACCTCCGACCCGGAGGCCATGGAGCGGGCCATGCGCCGCTACAACGGCAAGCCCATGCTCAACTCGGTGTCCGGCAAGGCCGAGAGCATGGCCGCCCTCTTCCCCCTGGTGAAGAAGTACGGCGGCGTGGTGGTGGGCCTGGCCCTGGACGAGAACGGTATCCCTCCCACGGCGGAGGGTCGGCTGGCCATTGCCAAAAAGATCTGCGACACCGCCGCCCGGTACGGCATCCCCAAAAAGGAGATCGTCATCGATCCCCTGACCCTCACCATCTCCTCCGAGCCGGAGGCCGCCAAAATCACCCTGGAGGCGGTGGGCCGCATTAAGAAGGAACTGGGGGTGTCCACCATTCTGGGCGTGTCCAACGTGTCCTTCGGTCTCCCCAAGCGGGAGCTGGTGAACACCGCTTTCTTTACCATGGCCCTCCAGCAGGGGCTGGACTGCGCCATCCTCAACCCCAACAACGCCGCCATGATGGGGGCCTGGCGGGGCTATCAGGCCCTGATGGGGCTGGACCCCCAATGCGGCCGCTACATCGCCGCCTACGGCGGGCAGGAGACGACTGCCGCTCCTGTTTCCTCCACCAACGGCCCCTCTCTCACCGACTGCGTTCTGCGGGGCAGCAAGGAGGGGGCGGCCCAGGCCGCCCAGGCCGCTCTGGACAGCGGCAAGGCCCCGCTGGATATTGTGGACAGCGTGCTCATTCCCGCCCTGGATCAGGTGGGTCAGGGCTTTGAGAAGGGCACCCTCTTCCTGCCCCAGCTGCTCATGAGCGCCGAGGCCGCCAAGGCCGCCTTTGAGGTGGTGCAGAACGCCATGTCCGGCGAGGACCGGCCCAGCCAGGGGGCCGTGGTGCTGGCCACCGTCAAGGGGGACATCCACGACATCGGCAAGAACATCGTCAAGGTTCTGCTGGAAAACTACAGCTTCACCGTCATCGATCTGGGCCGGGACGTGGCCCCGGAGCGCATCGTGGAGGCCGCCGGACAGCCCGGCGTGAAACTGGTGGGCCTCAGCGCCCTGATGACCACCACCGTGGTGAGCATGGAGGAGACCATCCGCCAGCTGCGGGAGACCTGCCCCCAGGTGAAGATCGTGGTGGGCGGCGCGGTGCTGACCCCCGCCTACGCCGACCAGATCGGGGCGGACTGCTACGCCAAGGACGCCATGGCCACCGTCCGGTACGCCAAGGAGATCTATCAAAACTAATCCATAGAAAAAGGACCGCTGCGGTGCAGCGGTCCTTTTTTCATGCTTGAAATTCCGGGAAGGGCTCCAGGGTGCGCTCCAAAATGCCGTTGAGGGAGGCAATGAGGATGCCGTAGTTGGTGATGGGAATGCCCTGATCGGCGGCGGTGCGCTGACGGTACTTCATCTCCCGCTCCCCCAGGGTGCAGCCCCCGCAGTGGATGACCAGCTTGTAGGGCGTCAAGTCCTCCGGATACTCCCGGCCGGAGCAGAAGGTGTAGTCCGGCTCTACCCCCGTGGCCTCGTGGATCCAGCGGGGCAGCTTCACGGTACCGATATCCTCGCATTGGCGGTGGTGGGTGCAGCCCTCGGCGATAAGCACCTTGTCCCCGGCCTTCAATTCCTTCACTGCCCGGGCCCCCTCCACCGTGAGGGCCAGATCCCCCTTGTATCGGGCCATGAGGATGGAGAAGGAGGTAAGGGGCACGTCGCGGGGCACGATCTGGGCCACCTTGCCGAACACCTGGCTGTCGGTGACCACCAGCCGTGGGGGCTTGGGCAGCCCCTCCAGGGTGAGGGCCAGCTCGGTGTCCCGGCACACCAGGGCGGAGGCCCCCGCCTCCAGCACGTCCCGGATGGTCTGCTGCTGGGGCAGGATGAGCCGACCCTTGGGGGCCGCCTTGTCGATGGGCACCACCAGCACCACCGTGTCGCCAGGCTGAAGAAGATCGGCGATGAGGGGGCGCTTGGGGCCCTCCTGCCCCGCCAGCCGGGCAGCCTTCTCCTTCAGCTCATGGATGTGCAGGCCGGTGAGAGCGCTGACCCACAGGGTATTCTCCCCCTCCTCGGGCACGCTGTCCAGCAGGTCGGCCTTGTTCCAGGCCAGCAGATAGGGGATGCCCTTATCCTTAATGAGGGCAAGCAACTCCTCCTCCGCCTTGCCCAGAGGCTGGGTGGCGTCGGCCACCAGAATGGCAAGGTCGGTCTTGTTCAGCACCTGCCGGGTTTTTTTCACCCGCAGTTCACCCAGGGCGCCCTCGTCGTCGATGCCGGGGGTGTCGATGATCTGCACCGGGCCCAGGGGCAGCAGCTCCATGGCCTTGTACACCGGGTCGGTGGTGGTGCCCTTCACGTCGGACACAATGGCCAGATCCTGGCCGGTGAAGGCATTGACCAGGCTGGACTTACCGGCGTTGCGCCGGCCGAAAAAGGCGATGTGGACCCGCTCGCCGGCGGGGGTGGCATTCAGGCTCATGGGTATCCCTCCTCAGAACCGGAAGTCCCGCTCGCCCTGGGCGATCTTCACCAGCCGGCCGGCCACAATCTCCTTCACCTTGGGGTTGGTGATGTAGGCCTGCTGCTGGGCGATAACCTTTTCACCCACGGCGCGGGTCTCGGGAGCGGCATAGTCCATCAGGTACTCCTTCAAGGTCATGAGGGCGTTGGGCAGGCAGCAGTTCTGGATCTGGCCCGCCTTGCACAGGGACATGAACCGGTCGCCGGTGCGGCCTTCCCGGTAGCAGGCGGTGCAGAAGGAGGGCACATAGCCCAGCTCCATCAGCCAGCGCACCACCTCGTCCAGGGTGCGGGTGTCGGACACGTCGAACTGGGCGGAGGACTCCTCCTCCGGTTCCTGCTCCACATAGCCGCCCACGCTGGTGCGGGACCCGCCGGAGATCTGGGAGATGCCCAGCTCCAGCACCCGCTGGCGCACCTTCTGAGACTCACGGGTGGAGATAATCATGCCGGTGTAGGGCACTGCCACCCGGATGCAGGCCACAATCTTCTCAAAGATCTCGTCGGAGATGCCGTTGTCAAAGGCGCCGGGGTCGATGTCGTCGGCGGGGCACACCCGGGGTACGCTGATGGTGTGGGGGCCTACCCCGAACACCGCCTCCAGATGCTCGGCGTGCATCAGCAGACCGGCAAACTCGTAGCGGTAGAGCTCCAGACCGAAGAGCACGCCCAGGCCCACGTCATCGATGCCGCCCTCCATAGCCCGGTCGTGGGCCTCGGTGTGATAGGCATAGTTGCTCTTGGGTCCGGTGGGGTGGAGCTTCTCATAGCTCTCCTTGTGGTAGGTCTCCTGGAACAGGATGTAGGTGCCGATCCCGGCCTCCTTCAGCTTGCGGTAGTCCTCCACCGTGGTGGCGGCGATGTTCACGTTCACCCGGCGGATGGCGCCGTTCTTGTGCTTGATGGAGTAGATGGTCTTGATGGACTCCAGAATGTACTCCAGAGGATTGTTCACCGGGTCCTCGCCCGCCTCCAGCGCCAGCCGCTTGTGGCCCATGTCCTGGAGAGCAATGACTTCCGCCTTGATCTCCTCCTGGGTCAGCTTCTTGCGGGGGATGTGCTTGTTCTTGGCGTGGTAGGGGCAGTAGAGGCAGCCGTTGACGCAGTAGTTGGACAGGTACAGTGGGGCGAACATGACGATGCGGTCGCCATAGAAGTCCTTCTTGATCTGGCGGGCCAGCTCATAGATCTCCTGGTTCTTGTCCTCCAGCTCACAGGCCAGCAGCACCGAGGCCTCCCGGTGGGTCAGGCCCTTGCGAAGTCTGGCCTTCTCCAGGATGGCGTCAATGACGGCCACATCGTTCTTATGGGCGTCGGCGTAGGCCAGGGAGTCCAGGATCTCCTGGTGGTTGATGAAGTCCTCTGCTTTTCTGGATTTGGGATCGTACATTGGGATTACTTCCTTTCTTTTGGGTCAGGGCAAAACCCTTCCCCGTCAGTTTTTTCTCTTTCTAATCAGGAAAGTCTCCACGGTGGACGGCCACGGTGCAGCCGATGGCGGCCAGGCGCTGTTTCAGGCCCGCCAGGTGCTCGGCGGCCTCGTCGCCCGTGCAGAGCTTGTTGTCATAAAGGGTGTACTTGTCCCGGGCGGCAGGGGGCGACAGATTGGGCATCACCACGTTGGCCCCTGCCAGAATGCCCAGCTCCCGGCCCTGGGGATGGATGGTGCCCAGGGCGGTAGTGGCGGGCAGCAGCACCTTGGGTAAGGTGAGCCGCACCAGAGAGAGCAAAATCAGGGTGTCCTCCAGGGTGCCCGCCTTCTCCCCGGCAAAGGGGGTGTCCTTTTGAGGGATGAAGGGCCCCAGGCCCACCATGTGGGGTTGGAAGTCCTGGAGGAAGCAGAAATCTTCCGCCAGAGTGTCCGCCGTTTGGCCCGGAGAGCCCACCATGAACCCGGCCCCCACCTGGTAGCCGATGTCCTTCAGGGTACGCAGGCAGTTCAGCCGGTGCTCCAGGGTCAGCTCCGGCGGGTGGAGTTTTCCATAGTGGACGGGGTCGGCGGTCTCGTGGCGGAGGAGGTAGCGGTCGGCTCCGGCGTCAAACCACAGCCGGTACACTTCCCGCTCGAACTCCCCCAGGGAAAGGGTAATTGCACAGTCCGGCCAGCGTTCCTTGATGGCCGCCACCGTCTCCGCCACCCAGTCCGGGGTGAGCCCCGGGTCCTCGCCTCCCTGGAGCACGAAGGTGCGAAAGCCCCAGCCGTAGCCCTTTTCGCAGCAGGCCAGAATGGTGTCCCGGTCCAGCCGGTAACGGGTTGCATGGCGGTTATCCCGCCGGATACCACAATACAGACAGTTATTTTTGCAGATATTACTACACTCAATTAACCCCCGGACGTAGATCTGGTCCCCGTACCACCGGCGGCGCTCCTCCAGTCCCCGGGCAAAGAGGTCCTGCTGATCCAGGCTGTGCCGACCGGCCAGCAGGGTTCGCCACTCGTCCCGGTCCAGCCGCCGCTGACGGCACAGCTTGTCCAGCAGCTCATTCATTGGGCAGCTTGGAGTACACCGCCTTGCAGCTCACTCCGGGCAGCATACCGGCTTTGCCGGACAGGGCGCTGATGGCGTCGGCGGGGGCGTCCAGCACGATGGAGATAATGTTCACCTTCCGCTCCCGGTAGGGGATGCCCATCCGGCCGATGATATAGTCCTTGTATTCGTGGAGCAGGGCGTTGAGCTCCTCCACGGAGTCAGGGTTCTCCACCACCACGCCCAGCAGGGCCACGCGGGTCTCTTCCATAGCAATTTCCTCCTTGCAAAAAATGACAAATGGCGCACTCAAAAAGGGTGCGCCACAGCATACGTTCGTTCTGTCCGGCGACCCTTTCCCGTCAGGCTGTTACCCCTTTCGCGTCAGTGTCGGTTGTTAAATTATACTGCACATTTTAGTTTTTGTAAAGTCCTTTTTGGCGCCATTGTATTTTGCACCAAAATACGGTAGGATATGGTTTGCTAAGTCCTCGACCGACATCGACATTTTTCAAAAAATTTTGCTGAAGATAAAACCGCCCCTTTCCCCGGCATCACTAACAAGAGAACGCCACCATCCGTTCTATGGATCAAAAGAGAGAAAGGAGGTCTGATTATGATGGTACGCAACTGGTGTGTGAAAGTAAGCGCCCTGGCTCTGGCCGGGGTCATGTCCCTGTCCGTCCTGCCCGCCCAGGCGGCGGAGTACGCCGATCTGGGTCAGGACCACTGGGCCTACGAGGAGATGACCCGAGCGGTGGAGCTGGGCATCCTTCAGGGGGTGGGAAACAACCAGCTGGCCCCCGCCCTCACCATGAGCTGGGGCCAGTTCCTGGCTCTGGTCACCCGGACCTTCGCCTCTGAGGACTACCAGAGCGCCCTGGACCAGGGAGCGGCCTGGGATGAGGCGGGCTATTTGGCGGCAGCATCCGCCGGCATTCTGCGGGAGGAGGACGCCCTGTCTGTCAGCCCCGAGCAACTGGGGGAGAGCATTACCCGGGAGGACGCGGCGGTGTTGCTCTACCGCGCCATGCCGGAGGAGATCCAGGAGAAATACGCCCATCCGGAAAATGAGGCCCTCTTCACCGACTTTGACCAGATGGATGAGGTCCATCAGGCGGCGGTATCCGCTCTGGCCGACACCCAGGTGTCCACCGGCAAGCCGGACGGCTCCTTTGGCCGAACCGATCCCATCCAGCGGTGCGACGGCACGGTGCTACTGATGCGCACCCTAAATGTGGTGGACCGGGCCCGGACCGGCGAGATCGTCACCATCACGCTGTACGGAGTGGACAGCGAGAGCGGTCAGGAGCTGTTCCGCCAGGAGTATGTAACCGAGGTCGGGGCCTACCTATACGGCCTGCTGGAGGACGCCCCCCAATACTATGTCTTTGACGGATTTCAGGGGGGCGGCACTGTGACCTCCGCCTGCGCCAGCTACTGTGCCCAGTACCGGCCCATGACCCAGGCCGAGCGGGAGGAAGCCGACTTCTGGGACAAGGTGGACCAGGGACTGGCCAGCGCGGACGACTACTGGACCCAGCCCTTCTGGCTGTCCATGCAGGGCGAGAACGAAGCCAAGCACAACCTGCTCTTCGGCTCTACGGAAAAGCGCCGCTTTGACAGCCAGGCGGAGGCCCAGGCCGCTATGACCACCATTACGGTACCCATCTGGACGCTGTCCAACGGGGTGAAAAAGGCCTCTACCACCACCCTCCAGGTCCACGCCGCCATTGCCGACGATGTAAAGGCCATCTTTACCGAGATCTACAATGACCCGGAGCAGTTCCCCATCAACGGCACCAGCAGCTTCCGCTATGTGGAGGGTACCACCGGCGAGCACAACTGCGGCACCGCCATTGACCTGAACGCCAATGAGAACTACCAGATCCGGGACGGTCAGGTGCTGGTGGGCAGCTGCTGGGAGCCGGGGACCAACCCCTACTCCATCGCTCCGGACAGCTCGGTGGTCCGTATCTTCGAGGCCCACGGCTGGAGCTGGGGCGGCGACGCCTGGGCCGCCGACAGCGACGACGCCACCGGCTACCACGACTATATGCACTTCTCCTACATGGGCGGCTGAGCTGATATAAAAAAGGACCCGCTGCTGTTGCAGCGGGTCCTTTTTTATTTCGGTCAAGCGGGCTCAGAAGCCTGTTACACAGGCTCGGCCACCACTTCAGCCTTGATGAGGTTGGTGGTACCGGACTTGCCCAGAGGCACGCCGGCGGTGATAACCACGGTCTCACCGGGCTTCACGATGCCCTCCTTGCGGGCCACGTCCACGGCCATGGAGAACATCCGGTCGGTGGAATCCACCTCGCCGGACAGCAGGGGCTTCACGCCCCAGGAGATGGCCAGCTGACGGCGGGTAGACTCGTTCTGGCACAGAGCCACGATGGGGCAGGCGGGACGGAAACGGGAGATCACCTTGGCGGTGTAGCCGGACTTGGTGGCCGCCAGGATGGCGGTGGCGTTCAGGTCCATAGCGGTCAGGCAGCAGGAGTGGGTGATAGCGTCGTTGATGCCGCCGATCTCAGGCAGCAGGTTGCGCTCCCGGAAGCGGTTCCAGTAGCGAATGGAGTTCTCGGCGGAGGTGACCACGTCCACCATGGTCTGAAGGGCCTCCACGGGGTACTTGCCGGAGGCGGTCTCGCCGGACAGCATCACGCAGGAAGTGCCGTCAAACACGGCGTTGGCCACGTCGGACACCTCGGCACGGGTGGGACGGGGATTGCGGATCATGGAGTCCAGCATCTGGGTGGCGGTGATAACGGGCTTGCCCTGCCGGATGGTGGCCTTGATCATCTTCTTCTGGAGGATGGGCACCTCATGGGCGGGGATCTCCACGCCCAGGTCGCCGCGGGCCACCATGACGCCGTCAGCGGCCTCGAGGATGGACTCCAGGTTGTCCACGCCTTCCCGGTTCTCAATCTTGGCAATGATGCGGATGTTCTCGCCGCCCTCATGCTTGTTCAGCTCGGCGCGGATATCCTCCACGTCGCTGGCCTTCCGAACGAAGGAAGCGGCAATGAAGTCGAAGTCGTTCTCGGCAGCAAACTTCAGGTCATCCTTGTCCTTCTCGGTGAGGGAGGGGAGCATGATGCTCACATCGGGGATGTTGATGGACTTGTTATTGGACAGGGGGCCGCCGTTCTCCACGGTGCAGTGGATGTTGTGGCCTTCCACCTTCTCCACCAGCAGCTCGATCAGACCGTCATCCACCAGGATGCGGCAGCCGGGCCCCACTTCTTCATGCAGATTCAGATAAGTCACGGACACCTGCTTCTCGTTGCCCTCCACCTCATCGGTGCTCAGAACAAACTCCTGATCCTTCTCCAGGATCACAGGACCGTTCACAAAGGACTTGATGCGGATCTCAGGGCCCTTAGTGTCCAGGATGGTGGCCACGGGGCGGCCCAGGGTGTCCCGGACGGACTTCAACATGGTCAGCCGGGCCAGCTGCTCGGCGTGGCTGCCGTGAGAGAAGTTGAAGCGGGCGGCGTCCATACCAGCCAGAATCAGCTGACGGATGGTCTCCTCATTGTCCACAGCGGGACCCAGGGTGCAGATGATTTTTGTCTTTCTCATTTCCTACCTCCATAGGTATGCAAATATGACTCTAAAAAAAATCCGGGACTATCATACACCAATCTTTCCGTTTTGCATAGAGGTAATTTTCATTTTAACCAACTTTCGGAGGTTTTTATCAGAAATATTTACAGTTGATACGCGCTAAGCATAAAAAAAGACTGTCCCTTCACTCAGGAACAGCCTTTTTTTCCACTATTTTGTGTTTGCTTACCATTTTAGCGGCACCTAAAGCTATACTAACTGGTTTCTCTTTCCGCGAGACAGCCGCAGGGCCGCCAGACAGAAGAGCACACCCAGGCAGCCCGAGGCAATGCAGGCCGCCAGCATCAGATTGACGCCCCCCAGATCCAGAGTCCAGCCGGCCAGCACACCGCCCATCATGCCGCCCAGGCCGTTGGAGGCCACCATCATCACGGTCTGCCCCCGCACCCGGTCGGCGGCGGGCACCGACTCGTTGACGAAGTACACCGAGGCCGGGGTAAACAGGCCGTAGCCCAGCACCTGAATGGGCTGAACCGCCAGTACACCCAGGCAGTTAAAGGTACACAGCAGCAGCACACCTTTCAGCGTGCCGAAGATCATACTCAGCATCAGCAGCTTTCCGCTGCCCAGCCGCCGCAGCAGCTTCTGGAAGAAGAAGGCGGTGGGCAGTTCGGAGGCTCCCATCAGGAAGAGGGCAATACCCAGGTCGGAGTCGGTGCCTCCCCGGCTGTTGACGATGTTCACCAGGAAGTTGGACAGAGGCATGATGCCGGTAAGGCCCAGGAACACCCCCACCAGCATCAGGGTAAAGCAGGGATTGCTCCGCAGCAGGGACAGAGCGGACTGGGGCTTGGGGCCCTCCTCCCCGGCCTGTCCACCCTTGCCCCGGTAAGCCGGGTAGGTGACCACCAGCAGGATCTCCAGCACCACCAGGGCCAGATGGGTGAGCAGGGTGCTCTCCATGCCCAGCCGGCCCGCCTGGAAGCCCAGCACCACACACACCATCGCGTAGGCCAGGGAGCCGATGCCCCGGCCCAGGCTGTAGCGGATGGGCATACCCTCATTGATGAACTGCACCGCCATGGCGTCCATCAGAGGGTAGGAGGACACCTCCAGGCCGCCGATGACCACCCACACCAGGGTGGTCTCCCACAGGCCCATGCCGGGGGACAGCCAGTACCAGGCTCCCGCCGCCACCGAGATGAGCAGGGACAGGCCCACGATATACTTCAGGGGAATGCGGGGATGCCGGTCGGCAAAGCCTCCCAGCAGGGGCTGAAACACGATGCCCGCCAGACAGCGCACCGCCGTCATCAGTCCCGCCTCGCTGTTGGAGAAGCCCCGCTCCAGCAGCAGGGCGGTCTGGTAGGCCACAATGGCGGCAAACATAGCCCAGAAGCCCGCCTGCATGGCAATATAGTGATAGTCCAGCCGCCGCAGGGAGGGCCTGCGCTCACTCAGTTCCACTTGGTTCACTCCGTTCCTTCAAAAGCAAACATATTCTCCAGGCCGGTAGAGCTGGCGGCATACATGGTCATCACCAGATCGGGCTCCAGCGCCTCAAGGGTCTCCATCAGATCCCCCTGGAAATAGCGCAGGTCGATGGTGGTCAGCTCCGAACAGGACAGGGCCAGGAAGGGGGCCAGAGCGCAGGAGAAGGACTCCCGCAGCAGCACGATCCTGGGTCCGTTGGGGTTGTTGTGGTTGGTCATGGTGGCCATGCCGTAGTCGCCGCCGGAGTAGTAGGTGTAGGGGTTGCCGTTGAACCAGTCCATCTGCTCCACCCGCTCGGGGAAGCACACCGACTGGTTGAAGGGGCCGGTGCGCTCAAAGCCGCCGTCGGTGCTGGCATAGGTAAGATTGGTCTCAAATTTGGGGGTGTAGATGGTGAAATCGTCCACCCCGGCGTAGAGGGACCCCACCCGCTTGCCCTGGCTGCCCAGGAAGAAATCCTCCAGCACCGCGGTGGACCAGTTGGAGGGGTCGGTAAGATAGGACGGGGTGACGAACCCGTAGTTGTGGTCCAGCAGCTGGGCCAGGTTCTGCCAGGCAAAGAAGGCGGCCTCCGGCTTCCAGTGGTGGTCGGTATTGAAGAACCAGCCGGAATAGATACCATTGCTCTCAAAGAAGGGCCGCAGATCGAAATAGCTGGTCCCCGACTGATCCAGTTCCTCCAGGAAGGCATCGGCAGTGGAGTTTCCGTTCTCCGCCATGCCTACAGGCAGCAGGTCCTGCCCCCGCTGGATCTTCTGGGGCGCCATCACAAAGAGATAGGGAATGCCCTGCTCCTCCAGCGCCTGGGCCAGTTCGGCCGTGGCGGCGGCGTTGGCTTCCACGCTTTCCGCAGGCTGGGCGGTGCTGTCCGGCTTGACGAAGTTCAGCGCCCCGGTGGACAGCTTGACCACGGTGTTTTCATCCACCGCGTCCTCCACCATCCTGCGGCCGGTGATACGCTGGATGCCGCCGTAGAGCTGGATGAACAGATGGTCCCGGTCCAAATCCTGATTGACGGCGGTCTCCGCCTGGGCCAGGAAGGCAGTCACATCCTTGTCCTTGGCAAAGGTCTTGAGCAGGGCTTCAAAGCTGCCCTCCCGCCCCAAAAAAGAGGTGAGCAGCAGCACGAAGCCCCCCGCCATCAGCAGCAGGAACAGGCAGGCGGTTATGGTATTGCGTCGTTTCATTGGGCCGCTCCTTGTCAGAAATTGAAGTAGATGAAGGGATTATAGGTGCCCTTAATGATAAAGCTGGCCGACACCAGGAACACCCCGGCAATGAGCAGGGCGTAGCCAAGATCCAGCGCCACACAGTTGCGCTTGCCGACCCAGTCCCGCAGCCTGGGCGCCACCGGAGCCGCAAAAACCACGGCAGCCAGCAGGGGCAGCCAGCACTCCGTGAGATAGAGCACGGTCAGCCCGTCCCCCAGCCCGGCCCCGAAGCCGAACATGGCCTGGAAATACTGCAGGGCCGCGCCAATGCTGTCCGAACGAAAGAACACACAGGTGAGCAGAAAGACCGCCAGAGGGTAGAGCCACTGGAAGAACTTGGGCCATCCACGGCCCAGGCCGCCGTATTTCTCCAGCATGAGCATGGCAAAGTTGACCATGCCCCAGGCCAGATAGGTCCAGTTGGCTCCGTGCCAGATGCCGGTGCACAGCCAAACCATGAAGATGTTGCGGATCAGTTTGGCCCGGCTGTCCACCCGGCTGCCCCCAAGAGGGATATATACATAGTCCCGAAACCAGGTGGCCAGGGAGATGTGCCACCGCCGCCACAGGCCGGCTAGAGAGGTGGCAGCAAAGGGATAATTGAAGTTCTCCAGAAAGTGGAATCCAAACATCCTGCCCAGGCCGATGGCCATGTCCGAGTAGCCGGAGAAGTCGTTGTACAGCTGAAGAATGTAAGCCACCGCTCCCAGCCAGGCAAAGGAGGTGGTCAGTCCATCTCCCGCCATACCGTAGGCCCGGTCGGCGATGATGGCCAGCTGATTGGACAGCAGCACCTTCTTGCCCAGGCCTACAACAAACCGGGCGCAGCCGGCGGAGAAGTCCTCCCAGCTCTCCTTCCGGTTGTCGATCTGGTCGGCCACCGTCTCATATTTGACGATGGGGCCGGCAATAAGCTGGGGAAAGAAAGAGATGTACAGTCCCACCTTCAGAGGGGAACGCTGCACCTTTCCCCGGTCCCGATGGACGTCCAGCACATAGCTGAGGGCCTGGAAGGTAAAGAAGGAAATGCCGATGGGCAGTTCGATTACCGGGATCACAAAGCTGGCCCCCAGGCCATTTAGAATACCCAGAGTAAACATCAGGTATTTAAATACAAACAGAATACCCAAGTTGATCAGCAGGGCCAGCAAAATGGGGACCCTGCAGGATCTTTCCCGCCGCTTGTTGCAATCTACCCACAGGCCGAAGAAGTAGTTAATCACAATGGAGCCTATCATCACCAGCACAAACCAGGGCTCGCCCCAGGCATAGAAGCCCAGGGAGACCAACAGCAGGAATACATTCTGTGCCTGCCGGAACCGGCGCAGGGGCACATAGTAGATGATGAGCACCAGGGGCAGGAACAGAAAAAGAAATACGGAACTGGAAAAGAGCACTCAGTTGCCTCCTTTAAGTCAGGTAGCGCCCCACCAGGGGGATCTTGGAGATGAGCCAGGCCACGGCGAAGGAACACAGGAATACCGCCGCCGTCAGGGCGGGCACCGCCAGCACCGGCGGAATGGCGAGAACGGTGATGTTCAGCCGGTCCAGCAGGATGAGGAAAAAGACATGGATCAGGTACACCCCAAAGGACACCTGCGCCACCGAACTCATCCGCTGGCGGCGGGAGCGCTCCTCGCTGACGCCCAGCACATACCGGAAGAACACAAAGACCGCCACGCTCATCAGGGCGATATTGGGGCTGTCATAGTTGTAGAGGGTCTGGGCAAAGACGCCCCGCTGCTGGGACAGCCAGGCGGTGCCGCCCACGGTGACCACCGCCCCCAGGATGCCCAGGATGTAGATGAGATACTCCGCCGCCCGGCTGAGGGTGTAGGTTTTCAGATAGTAACCCAGCACATAGTAACCCACATAGCCCAGCACCAGGTGGAGATCCAGGCTGTTCACCCACAGGCTCACCGTCTGACTGGGCCGCAGCCGCAGCAGGGTGGGCAGCAGGTTGGCAAACACAAAGCACAGCAGGAAGAACCAGTGGAAGTCCGCCCGGCTGGCCCCCCGAACAAAGACGCGGAGAATGGGGGTGATGAGGTACAGGCCCACAATCATATACAAAAACCACAGGTGGAAGTGGGTCTTGCCCTGGAGCACCTGCCAGAGGGCCGCTTTCACACTCTCCCAGCTCAGCCCTGCCGCCGATACCTGGGTTACCAGGGCATAGGCCGTCCCCCACACCGCCAGGGCCACCAGCATCCGCAGAATATGGCCGAAAAACAGCTTGGAGGGGGAGAGGCTGTGCTTGGGGTCCAGCAGGAACATCCCTGACAGCATAATAAAGACGGGCACACACCAGTGGGTCAGCCCATCGTAGGCGTTCAGCACATGAAATTCCGCCGAGCCCACCGGTACATTGCCCAGCTGGGAACCGGCCAGGTGGACTATAATGACCGCCAGCATGGCCACCGCCCGCAGCAGGTCGGCATAGGCCAGGCGGCCTCCCGTTACGGTCTTGCTCATGTCCTTATTCCTTTCCGGGAACGATCTCGATCCAGTAGCCGTCGGGATCTTCAATGAAATAGATGCCCATGGCCGGGTTTTCAAAGCACACGCAGCCCATAGCCTTGTGGCGCTCCAGAAGCTCATCAAAGCGGTCGGTGACAAAGGCCAGATGGAACTCCTGCTCCCCCAGGTCATAGGGCGACCTCCGGTCCCGCAGCCAGGTCAGCTCCAGCCGGAAGCCGGTCTCGCCATCTCCCAGGTAGACCAGCTTAAAGGACCCGTCGCCAGCATTCCTTTCCGCCACCGGCGTCAGTTCCAGAGCCTCACGGTAAAAGTCCAGGGACCGGTCCAGGTCCAGGACATTGAAATTAAAATGATCAAATCGCAGCATATAGGTTCTCCTTTGAATGGGACCCCGAACTCAATGGTCCTGGTTTGCCTTTTTGTCGATGAATTCGGGCCGCAGTTTACTATAAACGATTTTTTGCTCGCTGTACAGCCCATAATAGCCGGACAGCATATAGGACACCGCCAGACACACCGCGAACAGGCACAGGCTCTGGCCGGTAAACATCCCCAGGCTGTCCCCGGCAAAGAGCTCCAGAGAGAGCAGCAGGGAGGTGATGGGGCAGTTGGTGACGCCGCAGAACACACACACCATGCCCAGTCCCGCCCCGAAGGAGGGGTGGAGTCCCAGGAAGGGGGCCACGGTGCAGCCGAAGGTAGCTCCGGTAAAGAACACCGGCACAATCTCACCGCCCTTAAAGCCTGCCCCCAGAGTGATGGTGGTAAAGAGCATTTTAAAGAAGAACGCCTCCGGCCGGGCGTTTCCCCCGACGGCGGCATGGATGATCGCCTCTCCCGCTCCGTTGTAGTCGTAAGTACCAGGGTCCCAGATCCAGATCACATAGGTCAGGGCGATGACCAGCGCGCCGCCCACCGCCGCCCGCACCAGATGGTTGGGCAGGAACTTGTCATAGATTCTGGGGGCGGCGTGCATCAGCCGGCAGAAGAAAATGGACAGCAGGGCAAAGAGGATGCCCATACCGATGACCTGCAGCAGGGTGACGGCGCTCAGGTTGGGGATGCCCTCCAGGGTAAAGGCGGTGGGAGGCACACCGAAATGCTGGGCCACCCACAGGCCGATGATGGAGGAGAGAACACAGGGCACGATGGCGGCATAATAGAGCACTCCCACACTGGTGACCTCCATAGAAAACATGGCGGCGGTGAGCGGGGTGCCGAAGAGGGCGGAAAAAGCCGCCGACATTCCGCACATGGTGATGATACGGCTGTCCTTGTCGTCCAGGCGCATCCACCGGCCTACTTTGGAGGAGATAGATCCGCCAATCTGGAGGATGGCTCCCTCCCGGCCGGAGGAACCACCCACCAAATGGGTGATAACGGTGGACACAAAGACCAGGGGGGCGGTACGCAGCCGGAGGGGCTGGTTTTCCCGCACCGCCGCCAGCACGAAGTTGGTGCCCCGGTCCCCCTCCATGCCGCACACCCGGTAGAGCAGCACAATCGCCAGACCGCCCACCGGCAGCAGCCAGATCAGCCAGGGATTGGCATGGCGCAGGTCTGTGACCGAGGAAAAGGCATAGTAAAAGGCGGTGGCCACCCCGCCGCACAGCAGGCCGCTGATCCCCGCGAAGATCAGCCATTTTACAAAGGCGGCCGGATGCTCCAGCCAGGCCGGTACCTTCTTTGTCTCCATCTCTTTCACACTCCATCGGTCCCCGGCACAGGGGGCCTTGCTCTTTCTGGGGCTGAGGAACTATCCTATCCCCAGGTACGACACACGTGATTATTATAACATGGATACCAACTTTTTTCCGCAATCTTATGGATTTTTTTCAGCGGTGTGTTATACTGGTTCCATGATCAATATATTTAAGGAGGAATTTATTTTGTCATCCATATGGCCTCAACTACTTCTTCAGGTCATACTCATTGCCATCAACGCCTACTTTGCTGCCACTGAGATCGCAGTAATCTCATTAAACGAGGCACTTATCCGCAAGCAGGCCGAAGGCGGCGACCGCAAGGCAGCCAAGCTGCTCCGGATCGTAGAGATGCCCACCCGGTTTCTCTCCACCATCCAGATCGGCATCACCCTGGCCGGTTTCCTGGGGTCTGCCTTTGCCGCCGACAATCTGGCCGGACCCCTTACCCAGTGGGCGGTATCCACGTTCGCGCTGACCGGGCCTGTGGTGGCCACGGTTCGTACCCTGTCTGTGATCGTGGTCACTGTGATCCTCTCCTTCTTTACTCTGGTCTTTGGTGAACTGGTGCCCAAGCGGGTAGCCATGAAAAAGAGCGAAGCGGTGGCCCGTTTTTCCTGCGGTGTGGTTGGCCTGCTGGCCACCGTCATGCGTCCGCTGATCTGGCTGCTCACCGTTTCCACCAACGCCGTCCTGTGGCTCTTCCGCATCAATCCCAATGATGAGGATAAGGAGGTATCCGAGGAGGGGCTGCGTATACTTATCGACCTGAGTGAGGAGAAGGGTGCTATTGAGACCGAAGAGAAGGAAATGATCGAAAATATTTTCGAGTTTAACAATATGACCGCCGCCGACGTGATGGTCCACCGCACCGACATGGTCATGCTGCAGGCGGAGGATACCCCGGAGAAGATCGAAAAGACCATTGAGGAATCCGGCCTGTCCCGCTTCCCCGTCTACGAGGAGGACGCCGACGACATCATCGGTATCCTCTCCACCCGGGAGTGGCTCATCAACGCCCGCAAGCCCCAGCCCAAGCCCCTGCGGGAGCTGCTCCGCCGCCCCTATTTCGTGCCCCAGTCGGTGCGCACCGACCTGCTGTTCCGGGATATGCAGAGCAAAAAGGTCCACCTGTCCATTGTGGTGGACGAGTACGGCGGCACCGCCGGCCTGGTCACCATGGAGGACCTGCTGGAGGAGATCGTGGGCAACATCTACGACGAGTTCGATCCCCAGGAGGACCTGGAGATCATTCCCCTGGGGGAGGACCGCTGGCGGGTGGCCGGTTCCGCCGAGCTGGAGGAGCTCTTCGAGGCCCTGGGCATGGAGATGCCGGAGGAGGAGGAATCGGAGACTCTGGGCGGGCTGGTGTACGCCCAGCTGTCCGTCATCCCCGAGGACGGCAGTCACCCCGAGGTGGACATTTACGGCCTGCACATCCGGGTGGAGGAGCTGTCCGAGCGCCGGGTGGAGTGGGCCACCGTCACCAAACTCTCTCCCCCGCCGGAGGAGGAAGAGGAACACACCGGCCACAAAAAAGAATCCTGAAATTCAGGCGTGCCGCTGATTTGGGCGGCACGCCTGAATTATTGTTGCTGTTTTGCGCCATCCTCTTGTTAATTCCACAAAAAATTTCCTTTTTTATTTGGTAAAGATGTCTCTTGAACCCTCCTTTTCATCGTGCTAAACTATTTTTAGTACTAAAAAATGATTTTTTGGAGGCGTATGCGATGTCTCATTCCGGTCTGCTCCGGCGCTATTTGATCTTTCTGGCCGGGGTCCTGTGCTCGGCCCTCGGCATTTCCCTAATCACCCTGGCCGGAATGGGCACCTCCGCGGTATCCAGCCTGGCCTATGTGCTCACCTATGTGTTCCCCGGCATCTCCCTGGGTACCTTCACCTTTGTGGTGAACTGCGTCATGCTGGGCGGCCAGATCCTCATTCTTCGTAAAAAGTTCCGGCCCATCCAGCTGCTCCAGGTTCCCTTTACTTTCCTCTTCTCCTGCTGCATCGACCTGTGGATGGGGCTGCTGGGCGGTCTGGTGCCCCAGTCCTACGCCAGCCACTGGGTGATACTGCTGATGGGCTGCGCCTGTCTGGGACTGGGTGTGGCCCTGGAGGTCATCCCCAACGTGCTCATCCTCCCCTGCGAGGGTTTCGTCCGGGTGTGCAGCCAGGAATTCCACTGGGACTTTGGCAAGACCAAGACTGGCTTTGACCTGACCATGGTAGCCGCCGCCACTCTGCTGTCTCTGCTGGACCTGGGGGCTGTGTACGGCCTGCGGGAGGGCACCGTAGTGTGCGCCCTGACGGTGGGCTACATCTCCCGGTTCTTCTGTAAGCGGCTGGCCTTCCTGGTAAAGAAGCCGGAGGAGACCCAACTGCCCGACACCGGTGTCTCCGCTGCATAACAAATCAAAAAACAGCTGCAAGCCGTTGGCTTGCAGCTGCTTTTTGTTGCGCTTATTTCAGCCGCTCCAGAATCACCTGGGCCGCTTTCACACCGGAAGCGCCCGCCTGGGCCAGGCCCCGGGTAACGCCCGCGCCGTCGTTCCCACGGGGCCAAGGCCCCGCGGGAGCCCTAATGATTTCATTCGCACGGCGGAAATGAATTCCGCCGGCGGCAATGCTTCGCATTGTGTAGGCTCCGGGCGGGCTTATTTCAGCCGGTTCAGAATCACCTGGGCCGCCTTCACGCCGGAGGCGCCTGCCTGGGCCAGACCCCGGGTGATGCCCGCGCCGTCGGTCCCTCAGGGCCAAGGCCCTGCGGGAGCCCTGATGATTTGATTCGCACGGCGGAAATAAATTCCGCCGGCGGCAATGCTTTGCATTGTGTGGGCTCCGGGCGGGCTTATTTCAGCCGGTTCAGAATCACCTGGGCCGCCTTCACGCCGGAGGCGCCTGCCTGAGCCAGGCCGCGGGTGATGCCCGCGCCGTCGCCCACGGCGAAGAAGCCGGGCAGAGAGGTCTCCAGCTCGCCGGACAGGGCCAGCCGGGCGGAGTAGAACTTGACCTCGGCACCGTAGAGCAGAGTATCGTAGTTGGCGGTACCGGGGGCAATCTTATCCAGCTGATAGATCATCTCGATAATATCGTCCAGCTGACGCTTGGGCAGGGCCAGGGACAGGTCGCCGGGGACGGCGGCGGTGAGGGTGGGCCGGACGAAGGACTTGCTCATCCGGTGCTCGTTGGTGCGGATGCCGCTGACCAGATCGCCGAAGCGCTGGACCAGCACGCCGCCGGCCAACATATTGGACAGGGAGGCAATGTGCTTGCCGTAACGATAGGGCTCGTTGAAGGGCTGGGTGAACCGGTTGGACACCAGCAGGGCGAAGTTGGTGTTCTCGCTCTGGAGGGCGGGGTCGGAATAGGAATGGCCGTTGACGGTGTTGATGCCCTCCACGCTCTCGGCCACCACATGGCCGTAGGGATTCATGCAGAAGGTACGCACCTGATCGCCGTACTGCTTGGTGCGGTAGACCAGCTTGGACTCGTACACCACGTCGGTGATGTGCTCAAAGACCTTGGCGGGCAGCTCCACCCGCACGCCGATGTCCACCTGGTTATTGATGAGCTGGATGCCCAGCTCCTTGCACTGGTTGGAGAACCACTCGGCGCCGGAGCGGCCGGGACCGGCGATGAGCCAGGTGCAGTCGATCTCGTCGCCCTTCTCGGTGATGAGGCGGTAGCCCTCCCCCTTCAGATCCATGATCTTGGTGACAGCGGTGTTGAAATGGAACTCCACACCCTTGCGGCACTCCTCATAGATGCTATGCAGGATCTTCAGGTTGTTCTCGGTACCCAGATGCTTGCACCGGGCCTGGAGCAGGTGGAGGTCGTGTTCCAGAGCACGCTTCTCCAGGGCACGGGCCGCCGGGGTATCGGTGGAAAACACCTTGTCGGTGGCTCCGTGCTTCATGTTGATGGAGTCCACATAGTCGATGAGGCTCATGACCTCTTCCTTGGGCATGAAGTCGGTGAGCCAGCCGCCGAACGCGGTGGTGAAGTTATATTTGCCGTCGGAAAAGGCACCGGCGCCGCCAAAACCGCACATGGTGCCGCACACCTTGCAGTGGACGCACTCCTTCACCTTGCCCGCCACAATGGGGCAGCTGCGGGTATAGATATCGGCCCCCTGATCCAGGGCCACCACCTTGAGGCCGGGGTTGCGGTGCATCAGCTCGTACCCGGCGAAAATACCGGCTTCGCCGCAGCCCAGAATGGCAACGTCATACCGTGTGTTCATGTGCGATCTCTCACTTTACGTCATATTTGGAAGGGGTGTAACCCACCTTTCCAATTTGATATTATACCAAAAGGTCTTATTTTTGACAACGCCGTTGACCCATCCAGGCTGAAAAATTTTTAGGCAGCCCATCAAATTTTTCCCCGCGCTGCGGAAACCCCTTGACAAATAAAGTTTACTATTGTAATCTTTATTTAGGCTACAACAGTAAACCTTTAAGGAGGCCGCTATGTGTATTGGTGCTGAAAAGATCCAGGATGCCGAGCTGGAGGTTATGAAGGCCCTGTGGAGCCTGCCCCAGCCGGCGCCGCTGTCAGAGCTGCGCCGCATTCTGTCCGCCCGGTGCGGCTGGGAGGACTCCACCGTCAAGACCCTGCTGCGCCGTCTGTGCGAAAAGGGGGCTGTTCAGCTGGAGCGCCGGGGAATGTACCGGGCGGTCATCACCCAGGCCCAATATGGCCGCTGGTCCGCCCGCCACCTGGTGGACCAGGTGTTCAACGGCAGCGCCAAAAAGCTGGTGGCCTCCCTGCTGTCCGACGGCCAGCTGAGCCAAGCAGAGATCGCCGAGCTGTCCGCCCTGTTCCATCAGGAGGAATCCACATGAAAGAGGTACTGCTTACCCTGCTCTCCCTCACCCTGTCCGGTTCCCTGCTGTGCGTGCTTGTACTGCTCCTGCGCCCCGTGACGAGAAACAGGGTGCCCAGAGCCGTCTCCTATTATCTCTGGCTGGCGGTGCTCCTCCGCTTTCTAATCCCCTTCGGCTACGGCATCACTCTGCCCCAGCCCCCTCAGCCTACCCAGGAGATGGTCCGGCAGGAAACCATTCTTCCCGAACGGCAGGACCAAACAAATACGCAGACTGCCCCCATTACTCCGCCGTCGGAGTCGGTCACGGTGGATCAACCGGAGACGACCCAGCCCTCCGCCCCGGCAATTTCCCTCCCCGGCGTGCTGGTTTTCCTGTGGCTGGCGGTTGGGGCAGGTTTCTTCCTCTGGCACATTGCCGCTTATGCCCGCTTTTCCCGCCGGGTCCGTATCTCTCTCGCCCCGCCAACCGCGGAGGCCCTGGCCCTCTTTGAGGGGCTGGGCCTCCGCCGCCGGGTGCGGCTGGCCCAGAGCGGCCAGGTGGACGCCCCCATGCTGCTGGGGGTCTTTCGGCCGGTGATTGTCCTGCCCCAGGGTGGGCCGTCCCTTCCTCCTCAGGCCCTGGCCGCCGCCCTCCGCCATGAGCTCACCCACGCCCGGCGGTGGGACATCTGCTACAAGTGGCTGGTGGTGCTGGTTACCAGCCTCCACTGGTTCAATCCCCTGGTCCACTGGATGGGGCGGCGCATCGCACTGGACTGCGAGCTGTCCTGCGACGAGGCGGTACTCCGCGCCCTGGAGCCGGAGCAGCGGATGGCCTACGGGGATATGCTGCTGATGCTGGCCGCCCGGCCCGGAAGGCCCTCCCCCTGGATGGCCGCCCCCCTCTGTCAGGAGGGGAAGCGGCTGAAAACCCGGCTTCTGGGGATCAAGGGCTATCGCAAGCCGGGCAAAGGGGCAGTCTGCCTGACCTTGGTTCTGGGGCTGGTGGTCACCTGCTGCGCCTGCGGGATGGTGGATACTCACCCCCCGGCTGCGGCCACAGCAGAGAACACCGTCCAGCGGGGCGGAGCGTCCTCCGTCTCCGCCGGCACTCCCACCGGCGGGGAGCTCAGTGCCTATGGTCCGCTTCTGTCCCGGTATGCGGAGGCCCTGCTTCGCAAACGACCGCCGATCGACTTTCCGGACCTGCTGCTCGTCCTCATTTGCCCCTCCTGGGACCCGGCTGGTACCATCGGCTACACACTCCGTGATCTAAACGGCGACGGGGTAGAGGAGCTATTGATGGGCTTTGTGGGCAGCGAATTCTGGAGCATGGATGAGGGCTATGTCTTTGCCATCTACACCCTGGTGGACGGCCAGCCCGTGCTGGCGGTGGAGGGCTGGGAGCGGAGTCTCTATGTGGTGCGCGAGGACAACATCCTCTGCCACAACGGCTCCAGCGGCGCAGGGCGGACAGCATGGAACCAGTACCGGTTCGATCCGTCGGCGGAGGGCTATTTGGCGCTGTTGGACCACGTGTCCGAGCCGGAGGACGGCGAGGAAGCCTGGACCATCGGGGATAGCTGGATGGACTCCGGCGTCTCCCTCCCCTACATTCGCTTCTCAGACGGAGGGAAGAGCCCCTATCAGGACGTCCTGCTGGGAAAGGCTCCTTTCCTCTATGTGGACGGCTCCGGCCAGAAAATTCCCACCTTCCTCCCCGACATCCCCCTGGCCTTCAGCCCCTACAGCTCCTATGCCGCTGTAACGGAGTTTGCTGTCCTGGACCTGGACGGTGACGGAAGCCGGGAGGTAGTCCTGCGGGTCACCGACGTGGCCAATGACATGGGCGGCTACGTGGTCTTACGCCAGGAGGGGGACGAGATCATGGGCTATCCCAGCCACTGGCGCACCTTCTGGTATCTGAAAACCGACGGTACGTTTACTTACTCTTATACCGCCGGCACGGAGGACGGCATTGCTTCCGCCCGCTTCGGGGAAGACGGCCTTACCCTGGAAAAGCACATCCGCTGTGAGATGGAGGCTTGGGAGCCCAAAGCCTTTGAAGTGGATGGCCGGCCCGTCTCCCAGACCGAGTATGAGACCGCCTGTTCGGCCCAGGACCAAAAAGCGGACGCGGTATGGTATGAGCTGAACGAGACCAACATCCAACAACTGACGGCATAGAAATACGCCTGGACAACCCTTTCAGGGTTGTCCAGGCGTATACTGTTCCACCTCCACGCCGGTGTAGTACCACTTTAAAATTTCCTCATAGCTTTTGCCCTCCTGGGCCAGGGCGTTGGCCCCGTACTGGCTCATGCCCACCCCGTGGCCGTAGCCGGTGACGGAAAAGGTCACCCCGTCCGCCCCGGCGGAGACGGTGAAGCTGGTGGAGCGCAGGGAGAAGAGGGTACGCAGCTCCTGTCCGCTGACGGTGACACCCCCCACGTCCACGCTGCTCACGCCCCCGGCGGAGTTGGACACGGTATGGGAAAACCAGCCGGAGGGGGCCCCCGACAGGTCCGCCCCGGGGTACTTGGCCAGAATGGCGGTCTTGAACTCCTCCGCCGTCAGGGTGACGGTGGAGTGGTAGTTGGGCACCTCCTCCCCCTCGGGGCTGTCCACTCCGGTGAGATAGGGCACGGAATTGCCCCACACCTCCACCGCGTCCACCGTCCGCCCGTCGGCGGAGGAGAAAAAGACGGCCTGGATGGGGCTGCCCTCATAGAGTACCGCCACCCCGTCGGTGTCCGCCACAGCGGCGGCAATCTTGTCGGTGTACATCTGGGCGTTGGTTCCCCAGCTGGCGGCGGCATCCTCCCGGGTGCGGTAGGCCTGGCAGCAGGTAATGTCGGTACACACGTCGGCCTCCGGGTGGGTGCCGGTGGTCCGCTCCATCTTGGCATAGGTATAGGTACGGGCCGCCACCGCCTGGGCTTTCAGGGCCTCCGGCTCAAAGGCGGCGGGCATCTCCGCCGCCACCACACACCAGAGATAATCGTCCATGGCCATGGTCGCCACCGTTCCGTCCGCCAACTTCACCCTCACCTGCTGGGCGCTGTCCAGGGCCGGCTCCGGTGTAACCACCGTGCGGTCAATGGGCAGACTGCCGCTTTCCACCGGCAGAGCCCCCTCTCCCTGGGGCACCAGCAGCAGCGGCAGCAGGAAAAGGGCCAGCAGCAGGGCCAGGGCAACCGCCGCCACCTGTCTCATTGGAAACACCGTCCTCTCTTTTTGCAAGTCATCATTCATTCCATTTCAATTTTTACTTCGTTTACTTTCCATATTGACTGTGCCGCAAAATGGTTGTACAATACCGTGTAAAAGAATTTGGGCAAAGGAGAGGCTGGAAATGCAAAACGCCGAGAAGGGAACATCCATGGACTTCATAGAGAGTCTATGTCAGGAATATCGCAAACATAACCAGATCGACCCGGCATATTACGAGCGCTATCGGGTCAAGCGGGGCCTGCGCAACGCCGACGGCACCGGCGTCATGGCGGGCGTCACCCAGATCGGCAACGTGCTGGGCTACTACCTCCAGGACGGCGAGCGCTTTCCCGCCCCCGGCAAGCTGATCTACCGGGGCATCGATGTGGAGGAGCTGGTGGACGGCTTCGTGCGGGAGAACCGGTTCGGCTTTGAGGAGACCGCCTATCTGCTGCTCTTCGGCGCTCTGCCTACCAGGGAGCAGCTGACCGCTTTCCAGCAGATGCTCACCGACAACCACACCCTGCCCCATATGTTCACCGAGGACATGATCATCAAGGCCCCCAGTCCCGACGTGATGAACAAGCTGGCCCGCTCGGTGCTGGCCCTGTACTCCTATGACGACAACCCCGACGATATGTCCCTGTCCAATCAGCTGCGGCAGGCCATCCAGCTCATCGCCCGGGTGCCCGTCATTGTGGCCCACGCCTTTGCCGTGAAGCGCCACTACTATGACGACGAGTCCCTCTACCTCCACCGGCCTCAGGCCGGACTCAGCGTGGCGGAGAACTTTCTCTACTCCGTCCGCCACGACAACCAGTTCACCGAGCAGGAGGCCCGGCTGCTGGACCTGTGCCTGGTACTCCACGCCGAGCACGGCGGCGGCAACAACTCCGCCTTCGCCTGCCGGGTGCTCTCCTCCTCCGGCACCGACTTCTACTCCTCCATCGCCGCTGCTGTAGGCTCCCTGAAGGGTCCCCGCCACGGCGGCGCCAACAAGAAGGTCATGGAGATGTTCGGCTACATCGAGGACGCGGTAAAGGACTGGAAGGACGAGGACGAGGTGCGCGCCTTCCTGGGCAAGCTGCTGCGGAAGGAGGCGGGCGACAAGTCGGGCCTGATCTACGGCATGGGCCACGCCATCTACACCATCTCCGACCCCCGTGCCGTCATCCTCAAGAAGTTCGCCAAGAAGCTGGCTGAGACCAAGGGGATGCTGGACGAGTTCGAGCTGTACGAGACGGTGGAGCGGCTCACCCCCGAGGTGCTCCTCTCGGTCAAGAGGGAGGACAAGGTGGTGTGCGCCAATGTGGACCTGTTCTCCGGCATGGTGTACAAGATGATGGGCATTCCTCAGGAGCTGTACACCCCCCTGTTCGCCGTGGCCCGTATCGTGGGCTGGTGCGCCCACCGCATCGAGGAGGTCTACCAGCCGGGCAACCGCATCATCCGTCCCGCCTACAAGGCGGTGGCTCCCATGCGGCCCTTCGTGCCCCTGGACCAGCGATAACAGAACAAAAAACAAAGACGTGCTGCATAGCAGCACGTCTTTGTTTTGAAGGGATTGGAAGTATCACTCCCGGGTGGGGGTCTCCATGCTGAAGCTGTCGCAGTCGGCGTCGCCGTCCTCGTCCACAGAGACGGTGGCGTCAAACTTGGCCTTGTAGCGGTCACCGTAGTCGTCGATCACGGTAATGTAGCCGTTGACCTCATAGGTGCCGTCCCCGTTATCGTCGGTGTTGGTCACAGAGGCCATAACGTTCTTCACGTTGGCATAGCTGAACATACACTCCACAGCCGCCTCGGACTGTACCGCCAGACGGATGGCGTCGGAGTGGTCCTCCTCTTCCGGCGCGGCGGAACCGCCGCCGCAGGCACACAGGCCCAGCATCATGACCAGGGCCAGCGCAAGGGAAACAACCTTTTTCATAGCGATCCTTCTTTCCTCTCGAAATGGCACAGGCTTGAACAGACCTGTAAAACCTGAACCTTTTCTTAAAGTATAAAGAATTCTTCCCACCGGCACAATGAGCTGGCTGCATAGTATTTATAAAAAAGGAGACGCTGCTTGTGCAGCGTCTCCTTTGTTTTTCTTTCAATTAACCCAGGGTGCAGCCGGCGGGCACCTTGTCGTCCAGCATGAGCAGGTGGAGCTCCTCGTGGCCCTCGGCTCCCTCCTTCACGGCGGAGATGAGCATACCGTTGGACTCCAGGCCCATCATCTTCCGGGGGGCCAGGTTGACGCAGGCCACCACGGTCTTGCCGATCAGATCCTCGGGCTCGTAATACTCATGGATGCCGGAGAGAATCTGACGGGGCTGTCCCTCGCCGCAGTCCAGGGTGAAGCGGAGCAGCTTCTTGCTCTTCTTCACCGCCTCGCAGGAGAGCACCTTGGCGGTGACAAACTTCACCTTGGCGAAGTCGTCGATGGTAATATACTCGGGCTCGGCCTTGGCAGCGGCTTCTGCCTTGGCGGCCTCCTCCAGAGCGGCCAGCTCCTCCAGCTCCTTGGCGGCATCGATGCGGGGGAAGAGGTTCTCACCCTTGCTCACGGGAGCCTGGTCGGACAGCGCGCCCCACACACCGGCGGACTCCCAGGTGCGCTGGCTCTCGTCGGCGCCGATCTGGGCAAAGATCTTCTCGCAGGTCTCGGGCATGAAGGGGGTGAGAAGCACGGCGGAAATGCGCACGCATTCCAGCAGGTTGTACAGCACATGGGCCAGACGGTCCTGCTGGGTCTCGTCCTTGGCCAGAGCCCAGGGCTTGTTCTCGTCGATATACTTGTTGGCCCGGCCGATGAGCTTGAATACCTCCATCAGGGCATCCTGGAAGGCATACTGCTCCATCTTGTCCTCATAGGTGTTGCGCAGCTGGGCGGCCATGGCGATGAGCTCCACGTCGAACTTCTGGGGATCGTCCTCAGGGAACTGCATGGACAGGCCCACATTGCCCATGGACTGAGCCACCAGATTGGCCAGATCCGCCTCGTCTCCGGTGGCACCGCAGCCGGCAGGCAGGTGCGCGCCGAAGTACTTGCCCACCATGGCGGTGGTACGGCTCACCAGATTACCCAGGTCGTTGGCCAGGTCGGTGTTGATGCGGCCGATGAGGGTCTCGTTGGAGAAGTTGCCGTCGGTGCCGAAGGGGAACTCCCGCAGCAGGAAGTAGCGCAGGGAATCCACGCCGTAGCGCTGGGCCAGCAGATAGGGGTCCACCACGTTGCCCTTGGACTTGCTCATCTTGCCGCCGTCCAGCAGCAGCCAGCCGTGGCCGAACACCTTCTTGGGCAGGGGCATCTCCATGCTCATGAGCATGGCGGGCCAGATGATGGAGTGGAAGCGGACGATCTCCTTGCCGATGAAGTGGACGTCGGCAGGCCAGTACTTCTCAAAGTCGTCGTACTTGTCGTTCATGAAGCCCAGGGCGGTGGTGTAGTTGAAGAGGGCGTCGATCCACACATACACCACATGGCCAGGGTCGAAGTCCACGGGAATGCCCCACTGGAAGGAGGTACGGGAGACGCACAGGTCCTCCAGGCCGGGCTTGATGAAGTTGTTCACCATCTCGTTGACCCGGCTGCGGGGCTCCAGGAAGTCGGTGTTCTCCAGCAGGTCCTGGATGCGGTCGGCGTACTTGCTCAGCCGGAAGAAGTAGGCCTCTTCCTCGGCGTCCTGGACCTCACGGCCGCAGTCGGGGCACTTGCCGTCCACCAGCTGGCTCTCGGTCCAGAAGGACTCGCAGGGCTTGCAGTACTTGCCCACATACTTGCCCTTATAGATGTCGCCCTTCTCATACATCTTCTTAAAGATCTTCTGGATGGCGGCCACATGGTAGTCGTCGGTGGTGCGGATGAACCGGTCGTTGGAGATGTTCATCAGCTTCCACAGGTCCTTGACGCCCTGGGGGCCCTCCACGATGTTGTCCACATACTCCTTGGGGGAGACGCCGGCGGCCTTGGCCTTGTCCTCGATCTTCTGGCCGTGCTCGTCGGTGCCGGTGAGGAACATCACATCATAGCCGCACAGCCGCTTATACCGGGCCATAGCATCGGTGGCCACAGTGCAGTAGGCATGGCCGATGTGGAGCTTGTCCGAGGGGTAGTAAATGGGGGTGGTGATATAAAATTTCTTTTTCTCAGACATCAGAGGATCCCTCCGTATCGTTCTCGACCGGCTCCTCTGGCAGAGGCCGGGCGGCATTGTACAGCAGCAAAGCGCTGGAAGTCAGCAGATAGAGAATGGTAAAGCCATAGAGCACCAGGGTGGCCCAGTCGTGCTCATCGGCCAGGGTGACCAGGGAGAAATACACACCCATCAGGCAGAAGAACACCGCGGGGACGCACTTACCCTTGTCAAAGGAGAAACCGGCGATGAAGTAGAGCCCCAGCAGGCCGGCGATGATGGCGAAGAGCTCGTACACATAGTCCAGCTGCACCGGGTCCCCCGCCCGCACCTGGTAGGCGGCGATGAGCCACACGCAGAAGGCAAAGGCCGGGATGAGCAGGGGCACGCTGTACTTGCCCTTGTTCTCCCCTTTAAAATTGTCCCGCACCGTGTACATGACGCACAGGCCGGAGGCCACCGCCAGCACCGCCACGATGAGGCGGGTGTAGATGGGATTGGCCCCGGTGGCAAAGTCATAGGCCATCAGACCGCCCGCCCCGATGAGCAGGAAGCCGGAGAGTATCCCCGCCATGGCATACAGGGTGTTGTCCTTGGCAGAAAAAGCCTGGTCATAGCCGCTGAATCGGGGATACTTCCCCATAAAGCTGAGGATCAGCAGCACGGCAGCCACCACCACCGACAGGGCGATGAGGGCCATGGTGGCGGGAGCGCCGGAGATGGGAAGGCCGGTGTCCGCCTCAAAAGCGGTGGCCAGTTCCCAGCGCCGCAGGGCGAAGCCGGCCCCGCCGCCCACCACCGCAATGGCGGGCAAAAGGATCTCTTTTCGCATGGTCAGCATCCTTTCCGGATGAAGTAAGTTCGAATATGTAGTATAGCACGAAATGGTTAAAAACGCACGGTTTTTTTGCACATCTTATCTTATCGTTTCCTGGCTCAAAAGGCAAGGCCACTCTTGTATTTTTTCCCCGGGCCTGCTATCATGCCCTGGAAAGGGATGTGGAATGACCATGCAGATTGATCTGACCCGGGGCGGCATCACCCGGCCCATGCTTTGCTTTGCCGCGCCCATGATCGCGGGCAACCTGCTGCAGCAGTGCTACAACATTGCCGATACCCTCATCGTGGGCCGGGCCCTTGGGCCCTCCGCCCTGGCCTCGGTGGGTTTCTCCTTTACTCTGATGACCTTCCTCACCTCGGTGCTGCTGGGGCTGTGTATGGGCAGCGGGGCTCTGTGGTCCATGCTCCACGGGGCCCGGCGGGAGGAGGAGCTGAAGCGCTGCCTCTTCCTCTCCTTCCTCTTCATCGGCGCCGTGGCGGTGATCCTCAATGTGGGGGTGCTTCTGCTGCTGGAGCCGGTGATGACTCTGCTGCGTATCCCGGCGGAGGCCTGGGACGACACCCACGCCTATCTGCGGGTGGTGCTGCTGGGGATCTGCTTCACCTTCTTATACAATTACTTCGCCTGCCTGCTGCGGTCGGTGGGTAACTCCACCGCCCCCTTGGTCTTTCTGGCCCTGTCCACCCTGCTCAACATTGCTCTGGACCTGTGGTTCGTGCTGGGTCTGGGCTGGGGGGTGGCGGGAGCCGCCGGGGCCACGGTGCTGGCTCAGGGGGTGTCCGCCGCCGGGATTGCGCTCTACTGCTGGAGGCGGGTGGCGCTCCTCCGCCTGGGGCGGGAGCACTGCACCTTCCGGCGGGGAGAGCTGGGCCGCATCATCCGCTACTCCCTGCTCACCTGCGTGCAGCAGTCGGTGATGAACTTCGGCATCCTGATGGTGCAGGGGCTGGTCAACTCCTTCGGGGTCAACGTGATGGCCGCCTTTGCCGCCGCCGTCAAAATCGACGCCTTCGCCTATCTGCCCGTCCAGGACTTCGGCAACGCCTTCTCCACCTTCGTGGCCCAGAACACCGGAGCCTCCCAGCCGGAGCGCATCCGCCGGGGTATCCGCTCCGCCGTCTGGGTGTCCATCCTCTTCTGCGTGGTCAGCTCCCTGCTGGTGTGTCTCTTCGCCGCCCCCCTGATGGCCCTCTTCGTGGAGCCGGGAGAGACCGAGATCATCGCCATCGGGGTGGAATATCTGCGTATCGAGGGGCTGTGCTACTGCGGCATCGGCATCCTCTTCCTGCTCTACGGCCTCTTCCGGGGGCTGGGGCAGCCCGGGGTATCGGTGGTGTTGACGGTGGTCTCCCTGGGTACCCGGGTGGCTCTGGCCTACCTTCTGGCTCCCATTCCGGCCATCGGCCTGAAGGGCATCTGGTGGGCGGTACCCATCGGGTGGGGACTGGCCGATCTGGCGGGGCTGCTCTTCTATCTCCGCCGCCCTATAGGGGGCGGAAATCCATAAAAACAGCGGGACGGCAAGCCGTCCCGCTGTTTTGCTTGTTATGCGTCCGCCTTCTGGCTCTCCAGGTACTCGTCGTAGGTCATCTTGCGGTCGATGAGCTGACCGTCGGCGGTAAAGTCGAACACCCGGTTACACACGGTCTGGATGAGCTGATGGTCGTGGGAGGCCACCAGCACGTTGCACTTGACGGCCTCCAGGCCGTTGTTCAGAGCGGCGATGGACTCCAGATCCAGGTGGTTGGTGGGCTGGTCCAGCAGCAGCACGTTGGCGCCGGACAGCATCATGCGGGAGAGCATACAGCGCACCTTTTCACCGCCGGAGAGGACCTTGACGGGCTTATACACCTCGTCGCCGGAGAAGAGCATCCGGCCCAGGAAGCCCCGGAGGTAGGCCTCGTGCGGATCGGAGGACCACTGACGCAGCCACTCCACCAGGTTGTCGTCGCAGTCCTTGAAGAACTCGGTGTTGTCCTTGGGGAAGTAGGAGAAGGTAGCAGTCTGGCCCCACTTCACGGTGCCCTCGTCGGGCTCCATCTCGCCGGTGAGGATCTTGAAGAGAGCGGTCTGGGCGTTCTCGTTGTCGCCCACGAAGGCGATCTTGTCGCCGTGGCCCACGATGAAGGACACCTTGTCCAGCACCTTCACCCCGTCGATGGTCTTGGACACGTCGGTGACGAAGAGGATGTCCTTGCCCACCTCCCGGTCGGGGGAGAAGGCCACCCAGGGGTAGCGGCGGGAGGAGGCGGGGATCTCCTCCAGGGTGATCTTTTCCAGCAGCTTCCGGCGGGCGGTGGCCTGCTTGGACTTGGACTTGTTGGCGGAGAATCGGGAGATAAATTCCTTCAACTCCTGGGCCTTCTCCTCGTTCTTCTTGTTCTGGTTCTTCATCAGGTTCTGCATCAGCTGAGAAGCGTCGTACCAGAAATCATAGTTGCCCACATAGAGCTTGATCTTGTTGTAGTCGATGTCCACGATGTGGGTACAGATGGTGTTGAGGAAGTGGCGGTCGTGGCTGACCACGATAACGGTGCCCTCAAAGTCCAGCAGGAAGTCCTCCAGCCAGTTGACGGCGTTGATGTCCAGGTTGTTGGTGGGCTCGTCCAGCAGCAGGATGTCGGGGTTGCCGAACAGGGCCTGCGCCAGCAGCACCTTCACCTTCAGGCGGGCGTCCAGGGTCTCCATGGAGGTCTGGTGGAACTCGGTGCCCACACCCAGACCCTGAAGGATGCGGGAGGCGTCGCTCTCGGCCTCCCAGCCGCCCAGCTCGGCAAACTCCTCCTCCAGCTCGCAGGCCCGGATGCCGTCCTCCTCGGTCATCTCTTCCTTCTCGTAGAGGGCGTCCTTCTCCTTGCCGATGTCGTACAGGCGCTTGTTGCCCATGATGACGGTATCCATGACGGTGTAGGCATTGTAGGCGTTCTGGTCCTGCTTCAGAACGGACATACGGGTCTTGGGCAGGATGGACACCTCGCCGGAGGTGGGCTCCAGATCGCCGGAGAGGATCTTCAGGAAGGTGGACTTGCCGGCGCCGTTGGCGCCGATGATGCCGTAGCAGTTGCCCTTGGTGAACTGCAGGTCCACATGGGAAAACAGGGGCTGGCCGCTGTATGCCAGGGTCAGGTCGGAAACAGTGATCATGTCGTACTCCTTTTTGTTCAGCCCGGCGTCAGGCCGGGAAAATCTTCGCAAGTGTACAGTATACCATAGAAAAAGAAAAAAACAAACCACAAAAGGCAGAACCTCTCCTAAAAATGCTTGTGGGGATGAAACGAGCCGCGCCATTGGCGCGGCTCGTTTCATGTCTATTTCATCCACTCTCCATCATCTTCATGGAGCAATCCTGCGGCAATCAGCCTGTCCTTGATGCAGTTATCCTCCTGTATAGCTTGATAAAAACGGTTATGGCGTTGATAAGTTGCAATCATATCCTGGATCACATTGATCTGTTTTCTGGTCAGACCCGTTACATCGATTTCCGTTTTTTCGCTGTATCCAAGCAGATGATCCGTACTTACTTTAAATAATCGGGCGATTCTGATCAGCACGTCGTAAGAAGGCAGCCTGCTCCCATTTTCATATGCCGAAACCGTTGATTTTGTCACATTGATCCGTTCTGCAAACTCATTCTGCGTCATCCTTCTGGCCTTTCGCAGTTCCTTGATCCTTTCGCCGACGGCATTCACAGCAAATCACCTCTTTGGCACAGTGTATAAAAAAATCGTCCTGTTTTGGTGTACTTATATTGCCCTATTAGTAGACATATGCGCATACTCATGTTATACTAATAGTGGACATCTCGTTTTAACCTACACCCTAGCCGCTTTATTAACCAAAAAGACAAGAGAGGAAGATTTTTATGAGAAAAACAATTCTGTCACTAGCTCTGGCCGTTGCTATGATGGCCGCACTGACCGCCTGCTCAGGAGGAGGCGATCCTGTGGGCACCTATGAGGCCACAAAAGTAGGTGATTCCAACGAGGAACGCAATATGATGGAGTGGGATTCATCCGGCCTTACTAGAACCTCTGGCATACTAGAGATCAAATCCGGAGGTAGCGCAACGGCCACATTTACCACGATAATAAACCCAGAGGCTGAGGAATTTTTATCTGCACAAGACCTTGCCACATTAAAGAGCATGGCCTCATCAAGCGATGAGAGCGCTTCCGGCACGTGGCAAATGAAAGGGAATAAAATCACCATCTCCTTCCCCGGTAGCCCTTGGACCGGAACAGTCGACGGAGACACCATTAAATTTTTAGGCGACAGCAACAGCTATATTATTTTTGAAAAAATCAAATAATACGCCTGTATAACACAAGGGCTGCGCCATTGGCGCGGCCCTTGTGTTATGTCCTCCAAGCTGATATGATACCCTCAGACATTTTGGAAGGAGATGGCCCCTTTGAGCCTGTTTCGCTGTCCCCACTGCGCCGCTCCCCTGAACCGGGAGGCGCGCTCCTATACCTGCCTCAACGGCCACTGCTTTGACATCGCCAAAGAGGGCTATGTCCACCTGCTCCCCGCCAACCAGAAGCACTCCAAGTCCCCCGGGGACGACAAGGGCATGGTCACCGCCCGCAACCAGTTCCTGTCCAGGGACTACTACGCCTCCCTCCGGGACGCCCTGTGCGCCCTGGCACTGGAGCACACCGGCGGGCAGGTATCGGTGCTGGACTCGGGCTGCGGGGAGGGCTACTACACCGCCGGCATCCACGCCGCCCTCACCGGGGCGGGCAGGCAGGTTGCCCTGGCGGGTATCGACCTGTCCAAGCCCTCGGTGCGTCTGGCGGCCAAGCGTGTGCCCCAGGGGGAATTTGCCGTGGCCTCGGCCTACCACCTGCCGGTGGCCGACCAGAGCGTGGATCTGCTCCTCAACTGCTTCTCCCCCCTGGCGCTGGAGGAGTTCCGGCGGGTGCTCCGCCCCGGAGGTCTGTTCCTCTATGTGGTCCCCGCCGCCAACCACCTGTGGGAGCTCAAGCAGGTGCTCTATGACAAGCCCTACCCCAACCAGGAGCAGGACATCCCCTACGAGGGCTTCTCCTATGTCAGCGTGGTTCCGGTGGATACCACCATGGAGGTGGCAGGCGAGGACCTGCCCAACCTGTTCCAGATGACCCCCTACTACTGGAAGACCCCCAAGGAGGGAGCCGCCCGGCTGGCGGCCCTGGACGGACTGAAGGTACAGGCCGCCTTCCGCATCCATGTATTCCGCCGGGACTGAGCGTTACATCTGCTCCAGCACGCTGCGGATGATCCAGGCATGGGCCTCCGCCTCGTCAGCTGACTCATGGAAGAGAGCCTCCAGGCAGGGGTCGGCAGTACCGGCGGCGGCTGCCCGGTAGCAGGCCGCCCCCCGCTGCTGGGCCTGAAACTGCTCCCGCAGGGCGGCCTGCACCGGCTGGAGAGCGGGAGCGCTCCCCCGGTCAGCAGGCCAGTAGCGCACCCCGGAGATGAGGAAATAGGCGGTGCTCAGCCGCTTGGCCCGCCGCCGCTTTTCGGCGGCCAGGTTGGAGAGCATCCTGCCCCCGGCCCCCGGCACCCGCCGGGCCAGCGCCTGGCAGCACCGGTGGGTGGCCAGTTCCTGGTCTATGTACTGTTGCAGCTGAGGTCCGTGGACTGCCGAGGCGGGTCCAAGGCAGGTGACCGTCTCCTCCTCTTCCGCCGCCGGCGTGTCGTGTACCACCACCGCCGGCAGAGGCCGCTGGGCCGCCGCCTCCACCACCTCAAAGGGGCAGTCCCCCCGCTCGTTGGGCATGACCCGCTTCCACACCCGCTCGAAAACCTCCCGGTCGCAGCCGGGCAGCAACTCCTGTTCCATACGCATTGCCTCCCCATTCTGTGTAGATTCCCACCATCCTATGCCGTCCTGGCAAGATTTGCCCCGCTCAGGGTTGTATTTTCCTGCCTTTCGTGATAAAATAATTGCTCATGGAATGAACCATTTACAAAGGAGAGACCGATTATGCTGGAGATCAGCCATCTCAGCTATCAGGTGGAGGGAGAGGAAGGCCAGGAGCTGGGCATCCTCAACGACGTCTCCCTCTCTGTCAAGGACCACCAGTTTGTGGTCATCACCGGCCCCAACGGCGGCGGCAAGACCACCCTTGCCAAGGCCATCATGGGCCTGGTCAAGCCCACCGGCGGCTCCATCCGCTGGAACGACACCGATATCACCGATCTGGACATCACCGGCCGTGCCCGTCTGGGCATCAGCTACGGCTTTCAGCAGCCCCCCCGCTTCAAGGGTCTGAAGGTGAAGGACCTGCTGGCCCTGGCCGCCGGCAGCGAGAAGCTGACCCGGGAAGAGGGCTGCCAGTACCTGACCAAGGTGGGCCTGTGCGCCGGGGACTATATCGACCGTGAGGTGGACGCCTCCCTGTCCGGCGGCGAGGTCAAGCGCATTGAGATCGCCACCATCCTGGCCCGCAAGACCGGGCTGATGATCTTTGACGAACCGGAGGCCGGCATCGACCTGTGGTCCTTCGCCAAGCTCACCGAGACCTTCAAGCTCATCCACCAGAAGCGGGAGGCCACCCTCATCGTCATCTCCCACCAGGAGCGCATCATCGACCTGGCCGACGAGATCGTCATGATCGCCGACGGCAAGGTGCAGAAGCAGGGCCCCAAGGATGAGATCTTCCCCCAGATCCTGGCCAACACCAGGACCTCTTGCAGTTATCTGTCGGAAGGAGCGAAGTAAGATGGATCAAGCGGAATGGAAGCTCCTCAAGGAGATCGCGGACCTGGAGAAGACCCCCCAGGGGGCCTACAACATCCGGCGCAACGGACAGCTGGATTCCCGGAACAACACCGCCAATATTGAGATCACCACCAAGGAGGAGCCGGGCAAGTCGGGCATCAACATCACCGTCAAGAGCGGCACCCAGCACGAGTCGGTCCACATCCCCGTTATCATCAGCCAGACCGGCCTGAGTGAAATGGTGTACAACGACTTCTTCATCGGCGACGACTGCGACGTGGACATCGTGGCTGGCTGCGGCATCCACAACACCGGCTGCGAGACCAGCCAGCACGACGGCATCCACACCTTCCACATCGGCAAGAATTCCAAGGTTCGCTATGTGGAGCGCCATTACGGCGACGGTGAGGGCACCGGCCAGCGGATCATGAACCCCCAGACCATCGTCTATCTGGACGAGGGGGCCTCCATCAACATGGAGTCCACCCAGATCCGGGGCGTGGACTCCACCAAGCGGGAGACCCGCATTGTGGTGGGCAAGGGCGCCGAGGCCATCATCACCGAGAAGCTGCTCACCCACGGTCAGCAGACCGCCGAGAGCGACATGGAAATCATTCTGGACGGCGAGGACGCCACCGGACGGGTCATCTCCCGGTCTGTGGCTCAGGACAACTCGGTCCAGGTGTTCTACCCCAAAATGACCGGCAACACCAAGTGCTTCGGCCATGTTCAGTGCGACTCCATCATCATGGGCAACGCCAAGATCTCCTCCATCCCCGCCATTGTGGCCAACCATGTGGACGCTCAGCTCATCCACGAGGCCGCTATCGGGCGCATCGCCGGAGACCAGATCCTGAAGCTGATGACCCTGGGTCTGACCGAGCAGGAAGCGGAGGAGAAGATTCTGGATGGCTTCCTTCAGTGATATTCAGCGGGTGGTCAACGGCGAGGGCCACTTCGCTCCCTACAACCATATTACCGTCACCCGCATCGAGGGTCGGGAGGCGGATGGCACCCTGGAGATCCGCCCCGAGAGCCTGAACCCCATGGGCATCGTCCACGGCGGTGCCCTGGTGGCCCTGGCGGACACAGTGGCGGGCTGCGCCGCCTTCACCTGCGGCAGGGTGTGCGTCACCCTGGACTGCTCCATGCAGTACCTGGCCCCCGGTACCGGCAGCCAGATCCACTGCCTGGCCACCCCCAAAAAGCTGGGCAAGACCATTCTGGTCTACGACGCCGTTCTGACCAACGACCAGGGCCAGACAGTGGCTACCGGCACCTACACCTTTTTCGCCAAGGAAACCCGTATTGAGGACGCCCCCTTTTAACGCGCCAATCGGTGGTGCTGCCACAGGCAGCACCACCGCTTTTCTTTACCCATCCTTCAGCAGCTCCCCCAGCCGCAGCAGGGCGGCCAGCAGCACCAGCAGGGAGGCCCAGAAGTTGACCTGGCCTCCCTGCTCTCCCCTGCCCTTCACACCCAGGCAGAAGAAGTACCCCAGAGCCAGTACCACCAATACAGAGCTGATCTGCCGCAGCCCCGTCACATCGGGGGCTTTTCCGTTGCAGCACAGCCCCCGCCGCTGTTTGTCCAGGGCCAGCCAGGACAGGCAGATGGACCCCAGCAGGATACTGAGAAAAAACAGGGATTTGTCCGCCGTTTTGATCTGTTCCTGTAACGCCTTACTTTGCATAAAAAGCCCCCCTCCCACCAGTTTATGAACTGCACCCCATTTGTTAGACAGTATGATATACTGGATAACAAGTGGGGTGTTTTATTATGCCAAAAGGGAAAGCAAACAAGCGCTACACACCGGAATTCAAGCAAATGGTAGTA